>NZ_JAKRNR010000020.1:0-75576 GCF_022346685.1 Sphingomonas sp. ACRSK
GATCGAGGGAAGCCTGCGCATTTACGTCCATCGCTGCGGCCTGCCGCGCGAGGGACTGCCCGTGCCGGTCGGTCTTCTCCCGGGCGGCGTTCACAGCCGCCTCGAGTGGCGCCAGGCGGGCTGTGTACTGGTTCTGGGTGATGATGCCCTTTTCCAGTTCCTCCTTCGCCTTCTCGCGCGCGATGGTGAGCTTTTCCTGCGCCTCTTGCAGTTTGCTTAGGTTCCCGGCCTGCAAGCGCGCCTGAGCATCAAGGATGGCGGTGTTCGCAGGGTCATTCCGCCCCCCGCTGAAGTCTCCAAACGCGATCGCCGCATCGCCCGGCCGGCCGGCGCCATCCAGCAGCCTTGCCTGTGCCTGCGCGCTGACACCCGTCCGCGCCGTATCCACGATGTTCTTCAGCAGGCCCTGCAGGTGCTCCACCTGCTTATAGCCGGTGGTCCCATATTTGAACTCGCGGGTCAGAGCGGCCAGTTCGGAAGAGACCTGAGCTGCGCTTTTTTCGCCGCGGGCGAACTGCTGCTGCAGCTGCGCCAAGCCGGGGATTGGCACGGCCGTGTTCACGAAGCTGGTGCGCGCGTCGACGTAGGCAGCGCGCGTGTCGTTCACGTCCTTGCGCGCGGCGAGAATCGCGTTCTGCAACAGCGCCTGGTTCTGTTCCTTGATCCGGCCGGTCGTCTTGTCGATGATCCCGGACAGGCTTTCCTGATGCTTTGCTAGCTCGTCGGCTGCGTTGCTCGCGTCGTCCGATCGGCTGATCAACTGCCCAACGATCATGACGGCGCCCAGGAGAACAGCGCCCCACGTACCCGCCATGAAGGAGATGAAGCGGTTGGCTCCGCCCGTCATCAGATCGAGCGCCTGCACCACCTGTCCGCCTTGCTGGGCAAAGATCACCATCATTGGCGTGTTCAGCGCCCACTGCTGGGTGATGTCACCGATCTGGTAGGCGAGCTGCTGGCTGCCGGAACGGAGCTGCCCGGTCGAAGCGTGCGCACGCATCTGCGCGGCGGTGGCGTCGTCGAGCGCGTCTTGTTCCAACCGGAGCTTGGCGACATACTGGTCCAGCGAGATCGCCCCGCGGCTGACGAGCTCCCTTGCGTTCGACATCTCCGCGTCGAAGCGCATCTGCGCGGCTGCGGCCGGGTCGATGGCGGCGATCAGCGCGCGCGTGCGCTGCTCTAGCCGCTCCTCGGCATCGAGCAGTTCCCCCATCGCCAGCGCAGAGCGCTTGGCAGAGCCCTCCCACTGCCCGAAGCCGGTTCCAGCAGCCGCCTCCACCCGCGCCTGCATGGCGGTGAGCTCAGCAGTCTCCTGCGCCGTGGTGCGGGTGATGCCCGCCACCTTGTCGAGCACGGCCGCTGCCTGTTGCTCGGCAGCAATGAACTGGTCGAGCGTGATCCGCCCGGCATCATGCAGCGCCGCGGCCTCACGCATCTCGGCATTGTAGCGCTGCTGCGCCGCGAACGCCGGATCGATGGCGCTCACCAAGGCGCGGGTGCGCGCGTCCAGCTGCTCTTCGGCGGCAATCAGCTCCTTGAAGGCTGCGGCGGATTTGCGGGCAGAGCCCTCCCACTGCCCAAAGCCGGTTCCGTTCGCATCCTCGATCCGCATCTGCACGGAAGACTGCGGCGCGATGGCAGCGATCTTGGCGGCGGCGGCGGCTTGACGCTGCAGGGCGGCCTCGACGTCCTCACCGGCGCGCTCATAGGCCTTGCTCCAGCGCTTCGCCGATGCGTCGCCAGAAGCGGCGATCTCGTCAAAGGTGCGGGTGACGTCGGCCTTACCAGTGGTTCCCATGCGGATCGAGACGGACTTTTCCACGCGCCCTCCTCAATCCCCGCCGTCATCACCGGCGAACTGCGCGACGATCGCCGCTTCCGCTGCCGGCAGCACATCCGCCAGCATTTCCATGTCGGCATCCAGAGCGGCGCCGACCGCCATCACTGCCGCGTAATCCAGGGCGAACGGCTTGCCTGGCATGCCACCCCCGACCCGCAGCTGCCGGTCACAGGACGTCAGGACTTCCCAGACGCCTTCCGCTTCCGCGGTGTCGGGCTCTTCGACCCGGTACGGGCACGCTTTGCACCGGCCACCTTCGCCGGCTTGGCAGGTGAGCTGGCAGTACCGCTCTCCAGCATCGCCGCCTCCCCAGTGCCATTCTGAGAGGCGGCGGAGACGTTTTTTGTCCGCTCCCGCATGACGAACGGCATGACATACGCCTGATCGAACGCGTCGAAGATCAGCGGGTCCGAGAGCGCGTGCTCCAGGTTCTCCCGGCTGAACGGCAGCGGTTCACCGGCGCTGGTGTCCTCGCCGTCGGCCATCCGGCAAACGTCTTTCCAATCGAGCGCGCCGGCGAGGATCAGGGCGACGCTCAGGGCATCTCCCAACTCCTCCAGCTGCTCGCTGGCCGGCGCATCGCCAGCCTCGTCCGCCTCCGCAGCATCTTCGCCGCGGAGAGCCTTCACCGCGGCCCGGCGCGCTGCACGCATCATCTTGCGGTCGATGGGGGCGAACAACACCTGCGCGCCCATCACGGACAGCCAGGCCGGGCCCTCGGCCCGCTTGCTGACGACGAGCATCAGGCAGCCTCGATCCACTCAAAGCGGACCTTGCGCTCCTCCTCGATGGCCTTCAGGTCGCTGCCCTCGCGCACGAAGTTGCCGCCCTCCACCGCATAGCGGCGGACGAACCCCTTCTCCGTGTCCGCCTCCAGCACATGCGCGATCGTCTTGCCGGTGTCGGCATCGACGACCCGCAGCTTCGCGAAGTCGGGCGTCACGCCGACCTTCGCCTGGGTCGGCACCGGCTTCGGAGCGGGCGCCGGCGTCTCATTCGCCACGGTCGCGGCAGTGTCTTCCTTCTTCACGGGCATTCTCCGCTGGAGGGGATCAGTAGCCGGCGACGTCGTTCGTCAGCACGGCTGTGAGCGTGTGGCCGCCGGCGCCGGACGCCTGCCAGTTGGAGGTCGCCTGGACGCCGCCCGGGCCGGTGATCGGCGTCTTCACCCGCGGCAGGAACACGCGCGGGACGGTGAAGATCAGGCTGGCGTCACCGCGCTTCCAGCCGAACTCCAGGTCGATCGGCGTGCCGTCGACCGTGGCGTCGTAGAGGTCGAGCCGGTCGAAGCGCATCGTCAGCTCGCCGGTCATCATCGCCTTGAGAGGATCCGCGCCGTCGATCCGGCCGTCCTCGCGGATGGCCTCCACCTTCTCGTAGTTGTTCGAATAGGTGAAGCCGGCAGCCGTGACGCTGCCCAGGACCTCGCCGCCGCGCTTGATGGAGCCGGTTGCCTGCTGGAAGCGGTCACCGTGGAACATGCCCGGAGTGCCGGCGACGCTCAACGCCTGCTTGCGGGTCTCGCCCTGGGCGATGATGCCCATGGTGGCGTTCAGCATGCCGGAACGCGCCATGGATACGCGCAGCTGATTGGCGAGCGCGCCGAAGTTGACCGAGAAGCTGGGGATCTCGGGGTTGCCGATCTCAATCGAGGCGGACGGCAGTTCCGTCTTGCCCGAGACGAAGGTGTGCGCATAGCCGCCGCCCTCGACAGGCGCGGTGGCCGGAGCGCCCAACAGCAGCGCCAGCCACCAGCCGAACGCGCGAGTGTCCATCGGCACGACAACGTCGCCGTCGTTGGTCGCGACGTCATATTCCGGGTCCAGCCCCTCGCGGCCGAAGCCGAGCTGATCGTCCTCGATCAGCGGGCGCTCTTCGCCCAGCGCATTGCTGACGAACGGCAGGCGCTTGAAGCCCGTCGTGGGCGTCTGCCCATAGGACGTCTCGAACACGGCCGCCTGCACGGCATTGATGCCGAGCGCGCGCCGGCGGGTAGGCTGAACGGCCATGGTGGGTTCCTTCGGGCTCAGTTGAGAGGGGAAGTGGTCGAGTAGGAGGCGACCAGGTCGAAATCGCCGCCGCGCGCAGGGTTCGCACCCTCGACGTAGATGTCGTCGGTGTTCGGGACGGTGGGCTCCAGCCAGTTGCAAAGGCCGCCGAGCGTGCGATCCGCTTCCACTGCGGCACCGATCCGGCCCATCATCTCGTCGATGACCTCCTCGCCGGTTCGCGCGGTAGTCTGGTAGCCGTCGACCTCGATCGGAATGCGGTGGTCGTAGTGGTAGACTGGCGGACAGAGGTCGATCTCTGGCTCGCCTGGCTCACCGCTGCGCACGACGACACGGCCGTTGGGTGGTACGCGCGCGGGCGCTGCGTCTTTGCCGTCTATTCCCAGCACCGTGGCGCCTGGGAGCGCGGATTCGATCAGCGCCTTCACGGCGGCGAGAACGTCGAGGCGCTTGCTCACCAGTTCTTCTCCAGCCCGCGGGTGAAGGCGGCGATGTAGGCGGCGCTCCAGCGATTGGCGGGGCCGTCCAGATCGAGCAGCTTGGGCATGCGTGCGCTCGGCACGAGGGTGTACATGAGGGTCAGGTTGGCGGTGCGGCCTTGACGCTGCCGGCCGGCGGTATTGGCGCGGACGCCGCGGCCGTTCCGTGAGCGTATCAACTGCATGAAGGCGAGCAGGTGGCCGCGCTTGCCCTGCCGGATGATGAAGTCGGCGTTGAACCGGTCTTCGCATTCTTCCGGCGTCAGCGCGCCTCCCTTGAGGCCGCGAGAGCCCATGCGACCGTTCGACTGCCTGGAGATCCTGCCCATCCTGGCATTCGCCCGCGGGACGTTGCCGGTCGGGATCCAGAGGAACTTCGCGCCGCCGACGGGCCGGATGGTGGCTCCGCGCACAAAGCTGTCGATGATGTCCGGCGCGCGGCTGTAGATGTAGCCGGCCGGGTTCATGCCGTTGCGCGACTTTGGATAGACGTTGCCGCGCCAGGTATTCGCCAGGCGCTGGCCGAGCCCGGCCGACGTGACCTGGCCGCGCAGCTCGCGCAGGGCGTCGCCGGTGGTGGCCCGCATCGCGACGGTCGCGGCGCGTGCGACGCTGCTCTCCGCCTCGTGCATGACCTTGGCGAAGTCGGGGATGCCGATCTCGACGTTCATGCTGGCGGCGCCGAACAGGTCCAGGTCATGCCCTCGACGTCCAGCTCCGGATCTCCGGCGATGATGCACACGGTCTCAACCTCAGCCTGGGTGGCCGGATCGATCTCGCGGATTACGAAGCGGTCACCGGGGGCCGGGTCCGGCACTTCCGAGCGGCGCACGTCGATCTCGGTGGTGTCCTGCCGGATCCGGCTTTCGCCGAAGGTGGCATCGGCGGTCGGGCGAGACCGGATGATGCGGACACCCTCCTGCACGCCGCTTTCGGACACGAAATCCGCCGCCTCGGAACCCGGCCCATGAAACAGGGCGTCGAGCGCCGAGGCGAACGGATCCATGGCTCAGGCGGCGATCTGGCCGGTGAGCTTCACTCGGCCCGTCGCTGCCGCGCTCGCTGCCGGGTCGACGAACGCGCCGATCAGCACGCCACCGGCGACGGTCGTGACGTTACGGGCGGCGTCGTCCCAATACGCCTTCGCGCCCTGCGTCACCGCACCGGTCGCCTTCGGCAGATCGAACACCTGTTCGGTGACGCCGACCACCTGCTCGCCGGCCTTGGCCGCCGTCGATGCCACGGCAAAGATCGACCCGACCAAGAAGCCTTCGCCGCTCGCCAGGTCGCGCGGAGCCGTGAGGGTGAGGTTCACCCCCGGCTGGATATGGTTCTTCATCGATGCTGCTCCTTACTCGGCGGCGCGGTGAGCGCGGATCGCCTTGATGATGTCGTCCTTCTTGGTCGCGCCATGGAGCGGCACGCCCTCCTTGGTGACCAGGATGCCGAGGTCGGCGACGGTGAGGTCCTCAAGGCCGTCGTCCTCTTCGTCGAACTCCTCGTCGTCCTCTTCGCCGTCGCCTTCATCGGCGAGGCCGCTGCTGACGAGGTGCTCGGCGAGAGCGTCTTCCACGGTCACCGGACCTTCCGACGGGTGGTGGACAGGCCCGCCGATCGGCAGGGGCTGCCGCAAGCTGATCGTCTTCATGTGCTTTCTCCCGGCGGCGGGAGCCTTGCCCGCCGCCAATGCAGTGGACTGACCGCTTAGTAGGCCGGCGACTTGTAGAAGCCGCGGTGGTCGAGCGCGGCCGCGCCGACATCGAGGCGCGCCTTGTTCTCGACGCCGTCGACGTCGAACCCGACGCGGGTGTCGGTGAACAGCTCCTCCTGGCCGAGCAGATGATCCAGCTCGATCGTATCGAAGGCGTTCGGGTCGGCGGACAGCATCCAGCTGTTGTCCGTGATGCGCGGCTCCACGATCACCTGGAGGCGTCCCGCGAACGGGTTCACCGCGCTGTTCGTGTTGGCGGTGATCGCGGTGACGAACTGGTCGGCGGCCGTTTCCTGGGCCGGGCCCACGATCAAATAAGTGGCGCCGATGTTGAGGAAGCCACCCTCGTTGCTCTTCTGCTGGCGCATCGCCTGGCGGCCCTTGCCGACATTCTCGACGTTGATCGGTCCGCCCGAGGCCGCGAGGTTGCCATGGCTCGCATGGAACAGCGGTACGCCATCCGCCATCGCGGGGTTCGACAGGAGGATGCCCCAGACGAGATCGCTCTCCAGGTCCGCCGCCTTGCGGCCGAACATGGTCGGGATACGGCCGAACAGGTTCTGGTCGTCGTTGACGATCGCCTGCCGCGAGATCGCGATGATGCGACCATAGGTGTACAGCCGATAGGTCATACCGGTGTCGGTGATCGCGCCGCGCTTGAACTCGCCGTTCTCGGGCACGTTCAGCAGCGCCGGGGCATCGCCCAGGCCGATGATCTGTGCCGGCTTGAAGTCGGGCAGCGTGCCGGTCGAGACGATCGGCCGGAACGTCTGCGGCGCCGCATCGAACGCACCGCGGATCCGGCGGCTGGTGACGGAGCCGAGCGCGTTCGCGAAGTCGCTGGTGGTCAGCGCGCCATAGCGCATGCCCAGCGCGGCGCCGGCAACGTCCAGGCGCCCCATGCCGCGGGTGTTGATGCCGGTCCGGCCGAGATAGTCGCGTGCCAGTTCCATCAGCGTCATGCCGCGGAACTCGCGCGCCGCGTCCAGGCGCTGTGCACGGGTTCGGCCCGGCTCGTCCGGCAGCTGCGTGTCGGGGTTCGCGCGGAGCATCACCGCGTCCTCGATCGCCTGCCGATAGCCCTCGCTCTCGGTACCGGTGGCGCCGGCGCGCGCGTCGATCGTCGGGCGATCGGCGATCAGGCGCTCGTTCACTCTGCCGAGCAGGTCCGCTTCGGTCAGCGGCGTCGTCTCGTTTGCACGGATCAGCTCCGCCGCAAATTCGCTGCCGAGCGAGGCCGAGCGGCCGCACAGGTCGAGAATGCGCGACGCCGAGACGCCGCCAGCGGCGCGGGTGTCACTGACCGGGGCCGCGCCCGCGCCTGCGGGCGTGTTCGGTTCCGTGCGGGCGCCACCGTTCGGCTCGACGACAACGGGCGTGTCAGCGGCCGTCTGCGCGGGGGCAGCGGCGCCGCGGTTGGCATTCGGGTGGGCGACACCGCCGCCCGGAAGGTTCCGTCGCATATCTTCTTCCTCTTGGGTTCCGTGGGCGGGGGTCCCGGGTGCAGACCGAACCACGGCGTTCGGATCAGCGGGAACGGGCACGAGGCTGGCTTCCAGCAACTCCCAGGCGACGGCGCGCCAGGTCTCGTTGTCGTTTTCGTCGGTGGCGGTGATCTGCCAGCGGGTGACGCGGTAGCCGATCGAGATCGCGCGCAGCTCGCCGCGGGCGACGCGCGCCTCGATCTCCTGTCCGGCAGCAGTCTGGTCGAACTGCAACGTCCCGATCAGCTGCCCGCCCTCGATGCGGACGGACGTCACGCGGCCGATCTGCGCCCCGACCTCGAACTGGTTATGCGTGTCGAGCAGCGGGCAAATGCCGCCAGCGACGCGCGTCAGGTCGATCGCGTCGGCGCTGATCTCTAGCTCTTCGACAAAGTAATAGCGCTGGACGGCCGCACCGGTGGAGAGGATCGCCTCTACCGTGTGCGCCTCGGCATCGTAGCTGTCCGGAGCGAGAGCGAGGCTGCGCGTGCCCCGTCCGCCTGCCTGCGGCTGCCGGCGCTCTTCCGGATCGGCGCCCGGGCGCTGGCCCGGGGCGTCCCGCGTCAACATGCCGGCGATGCCGGCGCCCGCGACCAGCGCGAGGGCAAGGGCAGACCGCTTGCGTCGCGGCGGCAGCGGACCGTCAGCGGTGTCGCCGATCGCGCGCGGGGGCTCATCGACGCCGCTCGGCGCCGGCTTCGGCTTGGTCATGGGCAGGCTCCTATGCGGCAGCTGGCGGCGCGGCTGGCGCAAACTGGGTCGGGGGCGCGTCGCCCGCGAACACGAGATTGGCGGCGCCATTCTGCTTGCGATCCTCTGCGATCTCGGCTCGCAGCTGGTCGGGGTCGTAGCCGCGCGCGACAACGAGGTTCGGACGGCTTTCGAGACCCGCTGCCATCTCCAGGATGTCGGCCTCGGCGTCGCCCTTGCGGTCGATGCTTTCGAACGGCGGAGGCGACCAGGTCATCTCGTAGGAACGGTTCGGCATCATGCCGGCGAGGAAAGCCGCTTCCTGGAAGCGGGCCGCGACCCGATCGAGGAACACCGGGATCAGTGTGTTGAACTGGATCCGGCCCGTCGACCGCTGGAACTCCAGGTTGCCGGCCTTGTAGCTGGAGAAGTTGACGTTCGAGAGGTCACCAAAGTGCTCATAGGTGATGCCGGCGCCAGCCGCCGCCGACAGCAAGGCGAGGCGCAGGATGTCGTTCAGGCCGCCGGAGGCCTTCGGATCCCCGAACTTCACACTCTCGCCAGGCGCCAGGCGGCTGATCATGCCCGGGGTGAGCCCCTCGCTCTGCACACCGATAGGGCTGGACTCCGCATCGCCCTGCAGTTCGCCGAACACGACGCCGTTGTCGTCGACGCCCTGGGTGATGAACGCGGCGAAGCATGCCTCGACGTTCTTGCGCACCAGCTCGGCCTCGACGCTCTCGTCGATGTCGCCCAGCCGCTTCACGATGGTATTGAAGACGCTCTGCCCCCGGCGCTGCCCGACATACTCCTGAATGAAGAGGTGGATCACGTCCTCTGCGGCAACGCGGACGGTCCGGTATGACGCCCACCGCTGGCTCGGACGGCCCTCGTAGAAGTGATATGCGACTACGCGCCCGCGGGCATCGTATTCGATGCCGTCCACCACATCGTTGCCGCCGTGGCTATAGACCGTGTTCGCGAGCATCCCGGCGTCGAGCAGCTGCAAGCGCAGCGGAATCGTGCCATTTGCCTCCGCCAGGGAAAGCGTCTGGAAGACGATGAAGACCTCGCCCTCGCGAAACATCGTCCGGGCCGCCAGCTCCTGAAGGCCGTAGAAGCCGAGCCGGCCGTACCAGTCGCAGACCTTCAGCCAATCGTTCCACAACTTGCGGAACGTCGCCGGCGCCTTCTTCGGCGCACCGGTGATGCCCCAGCCGACGGTGTTGTTCACCAGCGCCGACAGCGCCTTGCGCGCGAATGGGTCGGAGGCGACCAAATCGATCACCCGCTTGCGATCGACCATCCGCGCAGGCCGCGCGTCGTCCGGATTGCCCGTGTTGCGATCCCAGTCGCCCGGTTTTCCGACGTAGCGCTGCGTGGGCTTGTTGAGGTAGCCGAGAGCGCGGCGAGCTGCGGCGCGCTTGGCTCCCCACACGGGGGACACCGCCTGGATGGCACGATCCATGACGTTCATCGGCGGATCACCCGGCCAACGGTCGTGCGCGGCTGGCTCACGCGCCCGCCAGCTGCGATCTCCTCCTTCATGTCAGCGCGAAGCGCACGCATGTCGGCCAGCGTCTGATATTCAACACGGCGGCCGTCGGCATAGGTGACGCTCTTGATTCCGGCGGTGATCGCCTTGCTGAGCGCGTCCAGGTCGCTTTGGGTGTAGGCCATCAGCGCCTCCTGCGGTTCATCCAGTTGCTCGGCGGCTTCGGCGGCGGTGGCTTTTTCGGTGCGGCGGAGATCGGCTTTGCAGGAGCCGCCTTCTTCGCAGCGGATTTCGGCGCGCGGACCTCGGGCGGCTTCTCTAGCAACAGGGCCCATTGGGCCGGGGTCCACCGGTCCACCCCGAGCGAGAAGGCGACCGCACGGGCGTAGACGGCGTTGTCGAGCGCCTCGTTTCGATCCCGGTTCTTGTGCCATTCACGCCGGAAACCGCCGTTGCGCTGGCGGATGATCCGGAGTTCCTCGGCGACCAGCTGCTTGATCCACTCGTCCGTGGTGCCGTCCGGCAGGTAGACGTAGCCGTCCGGATATTCCTCGCCGTCGACCGGCTTTTCCTTCTCCAGGTCGCCGAACAGCTCCAGCTTGAGCATCGACGTGCCGATGTTCCAGAGCCGGACGCCGCGCTTCATCTTGCGGCCGTTCACGGTGACGTCCTGCCAGGTCGGCGAGCCGATCGGCTGGTTCGCCGTGATCATGTGCCGGCCCTTAACCGCCATCACGAAGCCGGGATGGCGTCGGGCCCAGGCGTACACCTCCATGGTGTTCTCGCCGTCGCCGGAATCGATCGCCACCCGAGCCAGTCGCATCGTGCGGCCGTCTTCGCTGGTCCAGGTGCGAGAGACTTCCGCGTCCAGCTTCTTCCAGGTCTCCTTGTCGGAGATCGAGCCGAAGACCTCGATGCGCTCGACGAACTCACGCCGGCCGTTCTGGCCGAAAGCCCAGATGTCGAGATCGATGCGGCCGCCGCCACCGCGCTGGACGTCAGCGGCACCGACAAGAAGCCCAGCCATGGCCGAAGGCGTTCCCAGCCGCATCGCCTTCTCCCGGCGATCATAGAGGCGCTGCCACTCCGGAGCTTCGCCGCGCTCGGCCCACGCCTCGCCCAGGACCTGGTTCACGAAGGTGCGCAGCAGGTTCGGATCCTTGCGGACCTCCATGAACTCGCGCGCGATCTCCAGCCAGGCGGCGCCGGGGTGCTGGCTGTAGGCCGCCCAGATATGGAACGAACGGTGCCGGGGGTACGCCGCCGGGTTCTGTGCCCGCCACTCCCCAGCTTCGTCCATCGCCGGCTTGTCGGCTTCGTCGATGTCGCAGCCGTTGACGCACCGGTACCAGGCGCGGGTCGGGTTCTCCTTCGGCTCCCAGCGGATACCAGCGCCCGTGCCGTCGCCGAACACCAGCTGCTGCATCTCGCCGCAGTGCGGACACGGGACGTAACGAAATTCCTGGCTGCCCAGCTCGAACAGATCGTCGATCCGGCTGAAGCCCTTCACCTTCGGTGTCGAGCCAGCTGCGCTGAACCGGCGGGGTGACGTCAGGTTGCGCTTGTACGCCAGCCGGGCCGGGTCGCCCTCTTCCTTCGACGCCCAGGGATAGCCGTCGCATTCCTCCAGGAACACGTCGTCGGACGTGACACGCCTGAACTCCTTGGGGCTGTTCGCGCCCTTGATCTGAATCCAGCCGCCCTTGTAGCGCTTCGCCCGGATCTGGTTGTCGGCATGTCGTGGCTTGAACGTCGCAACCGAACGAACGACCGGCCACTGCAGCACCGGGTCCAGATCGTCGCGACTGAACTTCTCCGCGTCGTCAATGGTCGGCTGGTAGATCAGCGTGCGGGCCGGATCGAACTTGATGCGCCAAGCGACGAAGCACTGCAGGATGGTCGAGTAGCCAATGCGGCTGCTCTTTCGCACCGACAGCTGCGACGTCTCCGGATCGGTGAACGCGTCGGCGATGTCCGCCTGAAACGGAAACGGTCGGATACGCGCGCCGTCGTCGGAACGCGCATGCTCGACCATGAACTTCGACAGCGGCGGCCGTTCGCGCGGCTTACAGGCGGCCAACCAAGCGCGGGCGAGGGCTACACCATGCGGACCTGGCGCCTGATAGGGCTCAATCGCCCCCTTCTTCTTCGGGCTCGCTGTCATCGAAGCCCCCGCCGCGCGCCTCCTCAATCCGGGCCATGCTCAAGTCGGTGAGGACGTTGTTGATCTCGGCATCGACTCGGGCGCGCAGCTTTGTGTCGCCTTTGGCGACGCGGGCGCCGACCTGCTGGAGCTGGGCGACGATCATCACGATCACGCCCGCGCCGGCAGCGACCATGTCCGGCAGCGATGCGAGTTCGCGGCGTCGCTCGGCATTGTCCATCGCCTTGGCGTCGGCCTGTTCCTTGGCGAGCCGCGCCTGCTCCTGTTCCTTGTCGAGCGCTTCCGGATCCGCTGCGGCGCCACCGTATTTGATGGCCGCCCAAGCTTCGATGTTCTCCAGCAGGGAGGCACCATCCGCCGGCATCTTACCCTGGGACCGAAGCTCGCCGATCCAGCGGCTGGAGACCTGGAACATGGCCGCGAGCTGCGGCCTGCTCGGCTCTTCTAGGTCGATTTCCATCTACTTCCCTGCTCCAGAGCGGAAAAGCCGCAGAAATCCGCCGTTTTTGGCCCCTAGGAGGAAGAACTAAGGCGATTTTCGTGGCTAGACGGAAGTTGCGCCTTTGCCCCCCGTATTACCCTGGGGCGCCGGAAGGACCCGAAGGGGGGGGGGGGCACCCGGCCCGTCACCAGGCCGCTTGCCCGCCGCTCTGGCGGCGCGGCGGATGGATCGACCGGACAGGCCCCCGCACCACAGCCCGCACGTCGGCAGCGATGCGCTCGCATTCGGCGATCAGCATGTCCGATCGTACGGTCGACCGGGACGGCCGCTCCATCGCGTCGGCCAGCACCTCAAGGTCCGCAGCGAGGTGGCGCAGGCGGTCAGAGGCGGTGTGCATCCTACTGCCATCCTCCGTGCGCATCGATGTGCTGGGCTCTCACCAGCCGCCGCCATGTGCCAGCACCGGATCGCCTCGGCTGCGAGGCTTGGCGTCTGCCCTTGCGAGGGGCGTGTCTGCACCGGCCAGCTGACAGCGCGCCACTTCAAGGGCGCGCGTCTGATCGGTTGCGGGTTCGCTCTTGGGCTATCCGCCGCAGCATCTATCGCCACCGCCCAGCCCAATGCGGGACTTGAACCCGCGGCATCCAAAGCACCGTGCGAAGGCGGGTCCGGCGCTCTATCCAGCTGAGCTAATCGGGAAGGACGGTGACGAAACGACAAAGCGCCCGGACACCGGTAGGGTGCGGGCGCAATCCAAGTACTGACGGATATGCCTTTTCCCGTGTCCCGACGCAACCTCTATCTTGAAGGCCTGAACCGAGCCGCCTCAGCCGCCAGCGCGGCTCCCCACTCCTCGACCGACTGGCTGCCCCGTCGGCCCGTGCCGTCCCACGTAACCTTCGCTCCCGGCAGCACCCCCTTTATGGCCGCGAATAACTGCCGCTCGATGAGGGGTAAGCACCGCAGGAGGCTGCCATCCTCAGTCGTCACATCGAGGCCGTAGCGGCGCCAATATCGCTCGCTCCCAAGTTCTTCGATGTCTCTCTGGAAGGCGCCGATGACCTGCTGCCAATCGTACCACGCCTGGAGCGCGGTATTATAGGACGCGAAAGAGGTGTCGCTGAACGAGTGCCGGGAGTTCTCTCCGAAGTCGTCCGGGTGAGGCTCTGCCGGCTTGGTGTCCGCTTCAATAACGCCAAACATCGATAGCGAGAGCTGATTGCAGCGCTCCTGGAACGCGGCCGTCCACGCCCCGCCTGGCTGATCCAGCATCTGCTCGATCTCCCTGATAGCCGCCACCTCGCGAAGTCGGCGGGGTTTCCGCGATTGCGCGCCCAGACCAGCCAGAGCTTTTCTCAGATCTCGCATGTTATTCACCTTCTACGGTGCCACCAAGGTTCGCAAGGATGATCTCGGCGATCTCTTCCATCGGGCGCATGTACCCGCGCTCGTCGAGAAAGGCGTCGCTGACGCCTGCCGGAACTGTGGCAGTGCAGGCATCCGAAGGTTGCTCGTCTCCGGCTGGCCGCGGCGGGGGAGCCATCGCCCTCACGAGCGAGTCAACCGCTCTGACGAACTCGTTGCGAATGCGGGTGCGCCGCTGCCCGGACGCGCTGCCATAGCGATCGAGGGCGACTGCCTTGAAGTCCTGATCCTGCAGCGCGACGGCGCGAAGCACGGGCAGGTCGTGGTGAGGAATTGCGCTCTCGATCCGCGTGACAGCGATGTCCGCGAACGCGATCGCCTCAACCCTCAGGAGCGCCCCATGCGCCCCGCCCGACCCTCCGCCCGGGCCGATGTCGAGGCCGCTTTTCACCGGCGACAATTCGGATGCGTCAAAGACCCGGCGGTAGCGCCGCAGCGCCGCCAGCTGGACGGCGGTCAGTCCCTCGATGGTTTCGAAGCGAGGCTGGCGACAGTACGCGCGGCCAATTCGGACAAGCCGCCCGCCCTGGTAGTCGGTGACTTCCCGTTCGGTGAAGGGCGCTCGCGCAAGCTGCTCGGCTGTCGGGATGTTCTGCCCGATGGTGCCTTGCTTCTTCGACCATGCGGAGAACCGCGCTCGGTATTCGCGCTGCCTCTGCTGCCGCAGGGCCTTCCAATCGCGACGGCTCACACCGTCCGGCCGATCAAGCGCGGGGGGCTCTGGCTCGGGATCAGCCCCACCACGAATCGCCATTTCTACCCGCTGCCGCTCGCGCTTCCGCGCTTCCGCCAGCCGAGCCATGCGAAGGTTGAATGCCGCGACGCCTTCCGGATCGGCGGCGTACCGCTCCGCCAGCTCCTGGCGCGCTCGTGCAATCCGCTGCGCCCGGCTCTCGTTGATCCCGCTCATGCGAACGCCCTCTTTTCAGCCATCAATTTCCCTTCCCCGTGCTTCCAGCCGGCTGCCAGCTGGCAATGTCGAAGGCAGAGCCTTTGGCCCCGCCGAAATCCGGATCGTTGATCGTCCAGCGCCTGGTCGCGGGATCGATGTCGCGCACCACGACGCCGCCCCGGTATCGGATGTCGACGCGGGCAAAGGGCGGCACGATTCCCTCATTACGCGGCAAGCGCCTGCCCCCCGTGGTCGTCCCAATCGGTGCCGGGCACCGGCGGTATGTGGACCTCGACCGGCACCGGCGTCCGGCCCAGAGACGCGCGCTTCGCTAGGGCAAAGGCGGCGGCTTGACCGACATAGTTGGCGTCGTTGTCGCCGAAGATGTGCAGCTTGCGGATCTCGTCGGGCCACACGAACTCGCTTAGCAGCTGCTCGCTGACCGCGGCCCAGCACGGGATCCCGAAATCGCGCCAGACCGCGAGCGCCGTCTCGATCCCTTCTGCGATCCCCAGCTCGCCATTGTGCGGCATCAACCGGATGGCACCGCCCTTCGTCACGCCGCCGGGCATGAGGCGCTTGGGGCTGTCGATCGCGGCCTTGCCGCCGTTGGTGAGATAGGTCCGATGGAGCGTATCGCCCTCGCCGTTCGGCGCGCGGAACAGGGCCACCAGCGCGGGAAGTGTATCGACGCCCGGCACTCGCGAAACCGGGCAAGCCGGGTGGAAGCGCAGCGCCCCGAGGGCCGGCACCTCGTAGCCTCGATTGCGGAGGTAGCGATGCGCCTCGTCGCCCACGCGAATAGGCTGGCATTCGCCCCACAGGGCCCGGCACAGGTCACGGCCTCGGCTGGGGTCGATCTTCGCCCTGGTGCGATCGAGGGGGATCTCGCCAATGATGCCCTCAATCTCGCGCGCGGCCTCCGCGAACGTCCAGCCCTTCACCATCTCCAGCAGCTTGAAGCCGTCACCCGCACCGCATCCGTTGCAGAAGTACCCGCCGGCGCCATTGCGATCATCGAAGCGGAACCGGTCACGTCCGCCGCAGCCGGGGCACGGCTGGTTCTTGCCCGACAGCAGCTTGCTCTCGACGCCCAGTCGCGGAAGCAGCGTGCGCCACCTGCCCTTTGCGCGTTCCGCGATCCTCATGCCGCGCGGTCCCGGCGCTTGGCGAATGCGATCAGCGACGACCGGACGTAGCTCCGCACCTCATGCGACGGTTCGCATGTCGCACTGGCGTCCAAGTTGCGCGGGTAGACCCCGAACTTCTTCTTGTAGGTGTTCGCTGCCCAGCCGCGGCTGTAGCCGCGCTCGCGTGCAATCCAGTTCAGCTGCGACAGCCACGCCTGCTTTTGGTCGCGCGTGGCGGCCGCCTGCTTCCTCGAGACGGGGACGAGCTCGTCGTTGGTCTCGGTGACCTTCGACTGCGGCTCGCCAACGAACCCGCACGACGGACATTCCCGCGTCTTCGGAGGCTTGAGGTAGCCGCATGACCCGCACTCCTTCGGGAGTGGCACAGGGCGCTCCCGCGCTGTCCTCTCGCCACGCTTGGCGGTGCACATGGTGTTGCGGGTAGCGTCGAGGTCCGTGACGAACCCCATGCGCAGGGTGTTGTCGGCATGGTCGAGGATCACGCAGTCCGGGATGCCTTCGTTCACGCGCAGGCCGCGACCGACCATCTGGACGTACAGCATCTCGGACTTCGTCGGCCGCGCCAGGATAATGCAGCCGATCGCCCAGTCGACGCCCTTGGTGAGGCACCCGACATTGCACACGACCCGGATCTGCCCCGCGTCGAGCTGGCGCCGGATATCTTTGCGTTCATCCGTCGGGGTGAATGCGTCGATATACCCGCAGCCGATTCCGGCTTCCTCGAACCGGCGCTGGATCTTCTTGGCGTGCGCACGGTCCACGGCGAAGCAGAAGGTCGGCCGGTTTTCCCCGTACCGGCGCCACGTCTCGACAAGGTCGGCCACCAGATTGCCCGCGGCCATCGCCTCCGAAAGCTGGGCCTGCTGGTAGTCTCCGGCGGTCGTCTTGACGCCAGTCAGATCGGGATGCGCCGCCGCGTAGACGCGGAACGGGCACAGTAGCTCCCGATCGATCAACTCCTGCATGGTGATCGGGCAGATCAGCTCGTCGTACAGGAGCCCCAGCCCCTTCGACCAAGGCGTCGCACTGAGCCCGATGAACGGCACGCCCGCCCAAGTCTCGCTCTGCATGATCTCGCTGAGCCATTCACTCTGGCAGTGCGCTTCGTCGACGATCACAATGTCGGCGGGCGGAAGCTTGCCCCGACGCTGCAGCGTCTGCACGGAAGCGACCTGAACCGGGCGCGACCAGTCCTCCATCGAATGCTGCGCCTGGATGACGCCGATCTCGGTGACGCCCTGCGACATGAAGGCTTCGACCGTCTGGTCGATTAGCGAGATCGCGTCGACGATGAACAGGACGCGCTTGCCCTTGGTGCGGGCGCCCTGAACGATCGCGGCGGCGATCACGGTCTTACCAGCGCCGGTGGACAGCTTCAGCATGAAGCGCGCGCGGCGACCCTCGTGGATTGCCTTGCCAGTGGAGCGCTTGAGCAGGCCGATCGCCACCGCCTGATGCGGGCGCAGTTCTTTGGGCGCGCCTGGCTCGGGAGCGAACATGTCGGGGGTCATGCCGCACCCCCGGCCGCGCGTTCGCTCGCACGCGTATACGCTACATAACTGAAGTCTCCCTCTGGTAAGGGCCTTCTTCTTACTACTGTCTCTGTCTCTGTCTCTGTCTCTGTCTCTTGCGACGACATCGGGACACGGCTGGGATTGCGTCGGGAGTCCCGGTGGGATGCCAGCGGGATCCCGGCGGGATAACGAGCGAGGCTCACTTGCCCTCCTTCCGGCTTTGCCGGCGGATCAGCTTCGACAGTGATTTGGATTTCGGCGCGATCGCCGAGAGCATCTGCGCGGCCGCGTCGATCTGTGCGTCGACACTGTTCTCGTCGAAGGCAGCGCCCCAGCGTGCGCTGTTTCCCTTGCCGCTGGACCGGCGCTGGTGAAGCTTTTCGATCCAGCTTTCGAGTGCGATCTCGCAGACGGTAGGGTGATAGAGGCGACCGTCAGAGCAACGAACCCAGCCCCGCAGTGCCTCCGTCTTCACCTCTGCCCATGTGACCAGATCCCGGCCGAGGCCGGCGCCCTTGGCCAGCACGCTATCGGTGTCCGGCATCGATCCGGCCGGCACCGAGTGCCAGGACGTGAGCCACAGGTTGACCCCCGCGCGCCAGGCCCCGTCGCTGGTGACTGCATCAAAGTCGGACGCGCGCAGCCGCGTGATGTCGATCATCATCCGGCCGAAGTCGCGCAGATCGCAGTCTAGGGGGGTAAGCGGAGCCGGAAGTTCCTCAATGCCCCTTCCGAGAGTGGCGCGGTTCATGCGCGTCACTCCGCCGGAGCGGTGAGGAGGAAATCGTTAGGCTGCACATCGCCGTCGGTTTCGCGGACAATCGCTTCCAGGAACTTGCGGCGAGGATAGCGCTTGCCGGTGACGTACTTGCTGATCACGCCGGCATTCGCGACGCCAATGCGCTCCGCGAAGTCGTCGTACTTGATGCGGCTCAACGCCAGGTATGTTCCGAGCTTCATGCTGCGAAACATATTTCCTATTTGGACACAAGACAACCTGTCTTCGTGTCCATTCTGTGCACTGGTTGTTAATATCCGTAACGGATATGGCGTACCGAACTGAAGAGGTAGGTCATGTCCAAGCTGAGCGAATTGATCCCGAACCGCGTGCGCGCGCTGCGCATGGCCCGCGGTTGGACGCTCCAAGAGCTGGCGGAGCGCGCGGGTACGACCGCGCCCCAGATCATGAAGCTTGAGAAATCACACCGTCGGCTTGACCTGGACTGGATCGAGCGCTTGGCGAAGGCATTCGAGATCTCGGAATCTGAGCTGATCGTCGGGAATGCCGGCGCCACCGCGTCAGTTCGGGTAGTGCCCCTCGTCGGCGACATCGCGGCTGGCAACTGGCGGGAAGCGATCGAGCATGCGGATGGCTCAGTCGCCGCAGTGGGCGCCAGTGACGAAGCATTCGGTCTGCGCGCCCGAGGCGACAGCATGAACCTCCTCGTCCCTGATGGCGGCTACGTGGTGATCGAGCCGGGCCTTTCCGATCTGCGGGACGGCAAGGTCTATGCGATCATGAATGAAGAGGGCGAAACTACG
This sequence comes from Sphingomonas sp. ACRSK, assembly GCF_022346685.1. Classification (NCBI taxonomy): domain Bacteria; kingdom Pseudomonadati; phylum Pseudomonadota; class Alphaproteobacteria; order Sphingomonadales; family Sphingomonadaceae; genus Sphingomonas; species Sphingomonas sp. ACRSK. The sequence continues at coordinate 18,839 of NZ_JAKRNR010000020.1, forward strand.
GTAAAGCGGTTTCGCACGGACCCAGCTCGGCTTGAGCCGTGCTCGTCGAATCCGACCCATGTGGAAATACCGCTGGGACGCACGCCCTTCACGGTCATAGGCCAGGTGACCGGCGCGTTCATGCCGCTCTAGCGATTATTTCCTTAACGGACATTTACGAGTTGACGCCATGTCCATTGTGGACATATCCTGCATTCCATCAGGTGAGTGCAGCCGCAAGGCCAGCCGACCCTGATGATGCAGGGATAGGAAAGACGCGCTCGGCACCCGGCGAATAGGGGCCAGCCTCCGCCAATCCACCTGCTCCACTCATGGAGGGAGGTTGGCTCATGGCCGCCGAAGCACAGCGCGCACCATCGGTGCGCGGACGGACGACTGTTGCCGCACGACTGCGGCCCTGCAAATCCACCATTTCCTCAGCTCATCCGCTTCAGGCGGGCGAAAGCCAAGGTGCGCATCTTCGCATTTTCCCGAGCATCCCGCCCCGGCATGGGGTGATCGCGATCGAAGGCAACTCGCCGATGTTCCGCACCGGGGAGGTCGCGGTCTACGACGAACTCTGGTCCTCCGAAGGCGTGATCGACGGGGGTCTCTACGTCCTCGAATACCAGCATCCGCGCTCGGGTATGAGCTGGGAATGCTGGGACCGCCATAACGCCGGACGGACGGCCGGACGATCTGGACTCGATGTGAGCCGCACCGCGGCGCGCGTTGTGCGGTCCAACTGGCCCGGCGCCGAAGACGATTGGATGATCCACCCCCTCGCGGCTTTCCGCGCGGGCGTCTTCACCTGCTCTGACGGCCCACTCCGCGAGTACTACCTCGCCGACAAGATCATCGGGAAGATCGTGGGCATCTACAGCCCCGCCTCGATCGGGATGGGAGCGGCGGCATGACCGAGCTCCTCCCATTTTCCGCCGCCGCTGACGATGAACCGATCCCGGCCCTGGATGACAGACTGTGCGATGGCCCGGACATGCGCGATGCAACTCCGATCGAGGAGATGCTCAACGCCCTCCATCAGTTCGACGATGACGATGTTGGCTACGTCAGCCTCTACCGCTTCCTGCTGGCATCGATCGGGTGCCCCGTGTCGCTCTGTTACGAGCGAAATGGGGAGCAGAGTATCAAGCTCTGGATGCCGATGGACACGCAGACGCGGCACCGAACGCGCTGGACACATTTCCTGCTGATGGATCTTGAGCGTGGCGATGGCCGGCGCGACGAACTGCTGCGGCAGCTGCGCGAGCATGGTCCAAAGATGGACCGGAGGCCAACCAACGCGCGAAAAACGACCTGGGTCGTTCGCGATTTCATCCGTGCCGGCGGCCGCATCCTCCTGAACCCCCGGGGCGTGCTGGAAGATCACTGCGTCATGCGTGACCTGGCGGACACCGCCCAACAGAGGGACGAAGCGCTGTCGCGCTACCTTGACCTGCGTCGCCGCTACAACACGGACCGGCAGATCAAGCGCGCAGTCTGCATGCTCGGGGTGCAGACGGCAAACGGCTGGCGCGTGCTGGAGGCGGTCAAGTGAGCGCCGGGAGTGTGCGCGAAGACATCCGGCTGCTTGGCACGGACGTGCAAGTCCGCGGGGCAGTTCTGAAGTCCCTGTTCGCAGCTATCCGCAACGCGATCGATGAGGGTGAGCTGGGTGACGCCGATAACCTCTGCACCATCGGCTTAGATTTGGCGGACGCCTGCGGCGACGTTGGCGGACAGATCGAGACCCGCAGCCGCTCCATCAACGAGGAGCGTGCCGCATGATCTCGCTCTTCACCTCCGCGCTGTTCAGCGCTGCCCTCGCCACCGCGATCTGGACGATCGCGGACACCGTCATCCCGCAGCTGGACCGCATTTGCGCGCTGCTCGCCGGGGAGTACGAAGCATGACCGAGGAAGTCGCGCAGCGCTGCGGTAACTGCCGGTGGTGGGTAGCCGGGTCGCCTGCGAACGCCGCGGCCACCCGAGATCCTCTGGCAGAGCACTTCCAGGGCGCTTGTCATGTGTATCCGCCGGAAGCGCGGATCTCTGGATGGCGTGAAAACCAATCCGGCGTGTTCCCCGTCACGCACGAGGATCGGTTCTGCGCGATGTGGGAAGGGCAGCCTGGCGGCAGGGACCCGGACGACGGGGAGGAAGTTCCCGTCGACCAGATCGGCGGTGAAGTAGTGCCGATCCGTCCGAACATCGCGGCATGACCGACCTCTTCGCCTATCCGCACCAGCCGGGCACGCAGGATCAGGACACGTCCCAGGCTGCCGCCGAGGCGATCGCGCCTGAGGCTCACCTGCTGCGCGGCCGCGCGCTGGCCGTCGTGAAGCGCTCGAACGGTCTGACTGCTGACGAGGTCGCGGGCCGGCTGGGGCTCTCCATCCTCTCGATCCGCCCGCGCCTGACCGAACTCTCCCGGCTCGGTCTGGTGCGTGACAGCGGCTTGCGCCGGCGCAACGCCAGCGGACGCAAGGCCATCGTCTGGTTGCCCGTCCACCCCGCGCGACTGAAACGACAGCGCACATGAGCCGACCCGATGTGCTGCCGATCCGCAGCGGCGCGTACCTGCTGCACAAGAGCACGGCGCCCCGCACCCGGCACGACAGCTTCAGCGCGGCCGAGGCCGAGGCGATCCGCCTGGTCGAGGCTGACCCGACCGCGACTTTCATCATTACCCGCGAGGAAGCTCGGGTGCGCATGCATCGCAGCGCCTCCGGCGTCCCCCTCACCCGGAGGAAATCATGACCGACGAACTCACCACCAGCACGAAGAGCTTCCCGGGCAACTACCTGCTGTTCCGCAAGGACGGACATAACCTCAAGCGCCGGACTGGCGAACGCACGGCGCGCCCGCCGCGCTTCCGCCACCCGACCTTTGAGAGTGCCGAAACCGAAGCGCAGCGACTGCTTGGCAAGCACCCGCAGTCGACGTTCGTCATCCTGCAGGAGGTCGGTCGCGTGAAAGCGCTGCCGGCGGACTTGGAACCCAAGCAGCCTCGCGACGGCGACGGCACGAGCGTCTTCGAAGCTCACGCCGCATGGGTGCGGCGCCAGGAGCGGCCCCATGGCTGACGCGGGCTTCACCGAAGACCAGATGGAGGCACTGGCTGACGATCTGGCCGAAATGGCCCTGGAGAAGAGCGGCGATCCTGTCGACGCTGCTCTCGCGCTCTTCGGTGCCTGCCTCGGGACACTCGCCGCGCACTTTGGTCCAGACGCAACGGCTGACTTCCTCAGCAGCGTAGCCGAGGGCCGTGACGATCTGCGGGCCATGCTTCAGGCCGAACCAGCCGGGCGGGTGCACTGATGGCTGACGAAGTCGACCAGGCGAACGCGATCGCAGAGGCGCACCTCGAGCGCAGTCTCGCAGCTGCGCGCGCACCGATACCAGCCGGCCAACCCGGCGAATGCGAGCAATGCGGCGAGGACATGCCGCGGCTGGTGGACGGCCGCTGCGGGTACTGCCGCGACGGAAGGAAGCGACCATGAAGAGAGAAGACGCGATCAAGGAACTCCGCCGCCTAGCTGACGAGGCAGAGGCTACAGGCATCGGTCAGTATCGCCGGTCGTGCGCAGGTGGTGGTATTGCTCGGAGCGACTTCGGGAATGCGCTGCACTGGGGCCGGAAGGCTCGCGAGTATCGCGAAGCCGCGCTCGAACTGGCGTGGATAAAGCGGGAAGCATCCTCGATGGAGGAGGCTAAGGCAGCAGTTACCCAAGCCCTCAGGCAGATGATCAACCGGATCGAGGCGAGGCTTCCGCGATGATCCCGCAGTTCATCCGCAAGCTGTTCGACACCCATGGCGAGGATCACGCGCTCTGGTGTGGCTACGATCCCGGCTCCAGCCCCGGTGACATGCTGATCATCGAGGAAGGACAGGCACCGCCACCGCCCCGCCCGCCGAAGCCGCGCGTGCGCATGCTGCCGATCGGCTGGATCAAGCACATGGGCGGCCCCTTTCCGTTCGATAAGCGGCTGCCGGTGGAGATCATCCTCGCCGACGGGCTGCACATCACCGGCCGCGATGTCGAACACGCCGGCTACTGGCCAGACGATTGGTGGCAGGGCCACGCGTCGAGCTGGAAGCGCAACATCCGTTTCTATCGCTTCGTCGAGTGGCCGTTGCCGGCTCTCCGCCGGAGTGACGGCAACCAGCCGGAGAGCGATCATGGATGATCCGGACGTCTTCACCTTCGGCATGTTCGCCGCATGGGCAGCGTTCTCGCTGGCGCGCATCGCGTACCAGTCGCGGCGCTCGGCGGAAGCCATTGAGAAGCTGGTCGGACTGGCAGAGCGGGGGCGGCGATGAAGCGCGACATGATGCAAGCCGGCCGCGATGTTGCTCGCGGGGTCATGCTCGAAATCGCCCGATTAGCCCTCGTGTGGATCGGCATCACGATCCTGCTTGCCCTGATCCTGAGCGCCCTCGGCTATGGCTGGGACGACACCGACGATCGCGGTGCGGGCGTGCATAGCCAGATGGCGCTGCGCACCGACCACGGCACAGGCTGCCAGTATCTGGAGACAAGCGGCGGCGGCATCACCCCGCGCCTCAACGCAGACGGAAAGCAGGTGTGCCGATGAGCTCCGAACCCGACCACTCCGTCCTCGCGGGACAGCTTGCCAGTGCCGCACTCAGCCAGACCGGCGACGTACTGTTGGCGCTCCAGGTGCTGGTGCAGGCCGGCTCTGCGCTGGCATTGACGAAGCTAACGCCTGCCGCGTTCGCCCTCGATGCATTCGACGGCGCGTACTTGCTTGGTCGAGAACGGCTGGCCGAAGTGCTGGGCGTAGAGGAGCCGCGCCAATGAGTGGTTTCAGGCAGGCGCCGGCGCGGGACGTGCTGGCCGAGGGCAGCTTCTCGTCAGAGGAAACGACAGCCTTGCTCGACGCCGCCCAGGCCGCGGTCGCAGCACTGACTGGCCGCAAGCGGATCGCGAGTTTCGACTTCGAGGGACAGCTATACCGCGCCAAAGCCAGCCGGATCCGGCTGCATGTCTCGACGGCGGATAATCGGCGATACGTCGCCTACCGGTGGAGGGAGGCATGAGCCTCATCGAACTCGTGCGCCGTCGCGCGCCGTGGCTGGAGCCTTGGTACGACTGGGGCAAGACGACGACCTGGCGGCTGGATCAGGTCGAGCGCGACTTCTCCGATGAGGCTGAAGGCGAGGTCTGGCTAGTCGAGCTTCAGTGGTTCGGTCTGCACCTCGCCGTCCAGCTGGGTCGCCAGCCACGTAAGGTCGCTCCCGAAAAGGTGGCGGCGAACAAGCGGCGTTTGGCCGAGCTCGAAACGAACGGGATATGAAGGCGAGCCCCAAAAGCTTCGCACCGGCAGATGGAGATGGTTCAATGACCGAGCGTGTCGATCGCAGCCGCGACAGCCTGTTGCGCATCGCCCAGGTGAAGGCGCGCACCGGCCTGTCAACGGCGACCATCTACCGCCGCGAAGCCGCCGGCACCTTCCCGCCCCGTCAGAAGCTGGGTGATCGAATGGTGGCTTGGTATGATTCCGACGTGACCGCCTTCGTGGCCGACCCGATGGGCTATCGGGCCTGACCCTTAAGCAGATCCATCGGATCGCCCATGTCCCGGGTGATCAGGTCCGCCCACACCTGCGCCAGCTCGCGCCGGCGGTCGGAGAACAAGGCGCGGTTGTAGGCGAACTCGGAGGAGGACATACCCTTGGGCCGGTGCGCAAGCATCAGGTCCACCACCAGCCGGTCGTGATCGCGCCCATGTTTCGCCGCCCACTCATTCATGATCGTCGAGAATGCTGCACGCCAGCCGTGCGGCACATGCTTCCCGCGGTAGCCAAGCTCCAGATAGAGCGAGCTGATCGCACTGTCCGTCATGGGCTCGCGCGTCGTGCGGGTGTTGGGGAAAAGGTACTGGCTGCGGCCGGTTAGCACGCGAAGTGCACGCACAGTGGCAACTGCCTGCGGCACGAGCGGCACGCGGTGGTCGAACGCCTCGTCCCCTTTCTCTTCCACCTCCAGCTTCATCCGCTCGGCGGGAATGTGCCACTCGGCGCCGGGAGCAGCGGCAGTGGGCTCTTCCCAGTCGATGCCCAGATACTCGGGCCAGACGCTGGTCCGCAGCACGCCCACGCGCACCACAGTGAGCGCGAGCAGGCGGTTCGCCAGCTTCGTCACCGGGTTCGACGTGGAGCGGTCCACTCGGTCGAGCAGCTTCCGCAGATCGTCCACCTTCGTCAGCGCCGGCTGCTTGGAGCCCTTCGGCGTCGGACGGAGGGCGTCCCCGACATCTGCGGCCGGGTTCGTCTTGATCAGGTGCTCGGCTTTCGCACGCTGGAACACTTCGGAGATGTAGCCCCGGACCCGCTTGGCGGTCTCGATCGCGCCGCGGCCTTCGATCTTGCGCAGCACCTGGAGGACGTCGGACGGCTCGATCTCGGCCACCGGGCGGTTTCCCAGCGCTTTGAAGACGTCCCGCTCCAGCGCGTTCATGACGACCATAGCGTGACGCGGCGACCAGCGCGGCTTCTCGGCTTCATGCCACGCCTCCGCGACAGCCCGGAACTTCGCGCCGGCCGCAGCGACGGCCGCCTGGCGTTCGCGCTCGGCCTCGGCCATCGGATCCTTACCCAGCCGCAGAACGGCGCGGGCCGCGTCACGACGATCTCGTGCCTCCTTCAGGCCGACCTCGGGGAACAGGCCGTAGCTCGCGAGCTTCTCCTTCCCGGCGAAGCGGTACTTGTGCCGCCACGCCTTCGTGCCGTTCGGACGAATCAGAAGGTAGAGCCCTTTCTCGTCCGGCAGCTTATAGTCCTTGGCTCCCGGCGCGGCGTTGCGCGCTTCAACGGCTGTTAGCGGCACGATACCCCCACTCGTTCGACGATACCCCCACTGCTACCCCCACGAGGGCCGCGCTTAGGCGTCGCCTAATGAGAACATATGAGAAACCGGCAGCGGGACTCACCCTCTCCTTCTAAGGAGAGGTGAGAACATATGGAAGCCGTGAAGATTAACGCTGGTGGGCCCGGCAGGACTCGAACCCGCAACCTAGCCGTTATGAGCGGCCAGCTCTAACCATTGAGCTACAGGCCCCCAGCCCGGCTGCGATAGCGGAGGCTGGGGCTTTCCTGCAAGCGGGCTATGCGGCCTGCAGTACCTCGTCGAGCGTGGCGGGGCGGACGCCCAGGCGATCGAGCAGGTCCAGGACGCCTTCCCACCATGCCCAGAAGCGCTGGAGATCGGCCGCGTCACGGACGTACGGGGTGTTCCCCGGCACCAGCGAGGGCGAGTGAAAGGCGAAGTTCAGGAGCCGCAGCCCCTCTCCCACCGAAACCCGGATTGCTTCCAACGCCTCCGATCGGAACACCCCTTCCGGCGTCAGCGGAACACGGTTCAAGAGACCCAGCTTCGCGGCGATTGCCGCGCCCTTGGGTAGCCGCGAGAGCCGCTTGTGGAGGGCGCCCCCCCGTCCGCGTGCGCGGCCGGTGAACACGGTCGTGAACGGCAGTTCGAGAAGCGTCTCGTGCGGGCCGGTGCGGAATGCCGCGTTGCCGATGTCGCTGTAGTTGGGGCCGCCCTCCCGGGAATAGTCGAACCTCGCGCGCATCGACGTGTCCACGCGATAGCCGCGGGCGGCAAGGAGACGGAGCGTATGCGGACCAAGGCCATATCGCCCGGCCCGATAGGCGCGCGGCAGTCGACCGAATGCCCGGCTGATCGCATGACCCAGCCGGTCGAGCTTGGCGGCTTCCACCGCTTCCGCAAGATTGCCGGCGAAGCTGTTGGAAACGCTAACCCTCTCCTCGAACGGCGGCGTCACCCAAGGATGCAACTGCGCACCGATCTCCGAGCGGCCATCGGCTAGCGGCTCTTGCAGAAACGCGACTGCCGCTGGATCGCGCGCGATCGGATAGTCCACCAGATAGACGACACCGATGCCGCGCTCGGCGAAGCGGCGGTGCGCCTCGGGGATCGCGGCCATCGCGCCGGTGGTGAAGCCCTCACGGCGGAACCCGGCAGACCAGTCGAACTCCTCTTCGGTGTCGACGAAAAGGGTGAAGCGGGTTCCGAAGGCGTCCGGCCACCGGACCAGCGCCTCCGGAGCGGGCGCCGGCGGATGGAAGACCATCGGCGCCTCCACGATCAGCCGCCGTGCGCCTGCCCCAGCGGGATGTTGTCCGCGGACGGCAGTCGCAGGATCAATTGACCGGGCTCGAACAGCAGCGCACCGCCAAGCTCCTTGGCCAGGTTGCGCACCAGCCGCATCGCGAACCCGGTGCCGAGCAGGGCAGCATCCTCGCCTTCGTCGTCGATCGCAAGCAGCGCGTCGCCGGGATAGGCGTCCAATGCAGCGGGTCGGGCGAAGGCGAGCACCGGCGCCTCGCCGGCGCCGGCAAGCGTCTCCACGCGGATCGTCTCCCCGGATCGTGCTGCCGAGACCAAGGTCGCCAGCAGCCGGGACAGCAGTCGCTCCACCGCGCGGCGGTCGCCGCGCACGACGGTGCCGATGCCCTCCACCGACAGGGAGGCGCCGCGCAGCTCCGCAAGCGGCGCCAGCTCTCCGGCGATTTCCGCAAGCAGCGGCGCAAGCGGCACCGTGCCGGGGCGCAGATCGAGCGCGTCCTCTTCGATCCGGGCGGCGAGATCGAGATCGTCGATGACGCCGAGGAGATCCCGCGCCTGCTGGCGGATCACGCCGGCTTGCCCGCGATAGACCGGGGGCACCGGGCCGAGCATCTGTGCCTCGATCATCTCGGCAAAGCTGGAGATCGCGCCTGCCGGGGTGCGCAGTTCGTGCACCAGCTGCCGGAGCGAGTCGGCGGTCGAAGGCGCGGGCGTAGGTGCCGGCTCCGCCCGTTCGTCCGAACGCGGGCGCCGTGCCGAGCCCCGGTAGCCGATGAACCGGCCCGATGCAGGATCGAAGCTCGGCACGCCGGAGATCCGCCAGTCGCCTGCCGCGTCGCTGCTGCCGCCAACCCGCAACCGCGCGTTGGAAAAGGCCGCGCGACGACGAAGGGCGCCGCCGGGCACGCCATCGATCTGCGCCAATCCGGTTTCGCCGGCGCGGGCGAGCGAAAGGCCGAGCAGCGGCCCCCGCTCGACCCCGTCGACGCGCGAGAGCACGCCGCGGCTGTCGGTTTCGAACCGGAAGCTGGTGACGATGCCCGGAGCCGCAGCCGGACGACGCGGCTTGCTGTCGGCCTGGCGCTGGTAGGCATTGATCCGCGCCACGACGTCGGCGATGCGGAACGGACCTTCCGGTACTGCCGCCGGGGCCTCGACCACGGGTTCCGAAACGGTGGCGATGGCAGCTTCAACCGGCTCCGCCATCCGCTGGGGCGCCAGTTCCGCCTCCGGAAGCTGCGCCGGCGCTTCGAGCGCGGCCGCCGGCTGCCCGGTGCTCGCATCCGCGGCGCTCTGGTCGGTCAACACCATGTCGGCGGGACCGAAGCTTGCCAGCGCCCGCGCCACTTCGGCAGGGAGGTCGCGGCGGTTGCGCAGCACCGAGCGGGTCGAAGGAGTAAGATCGGGAAGCAGCGCCACCCATTCCGCGGCGTCCAGGCGGGCGCTCGCGAGCACGGGAGCCGCTACGGTGAGCGTGTCTTCGGCGAGCAGCCGAACCAACGTTGCCGGCGGGTTCGCGAAGACGAGAGCACGTGCGCTCGCCGCCCGCACCGACTGCGGTACCGCGTCGCGGATGTCGGCCAGCAATGCGATCGCGCGCGGGTCGGCGGAGGCACGGCGTCGGCCGATCAGGTCGACGAGTTGTCGCCACGCGGACTGGCGCGCCTGCGGATGGCTGAGGTCCGTGGTGAGCACTGTTTGAAGAGTATCGTCGAACCGCACGCGCCACCTGATCCCCGGCGCCGTTCGCGCCTGCCGCCTCTCCTTACGCCGGGAAAAGCCGTTCGGGTACAGACATTTTGCGCCCGTAACATTGTGGGACAATTGCTTTGGCGTGTAATTATCTTATAGGGGGCGGACAGAATCCTTTTTCCTTGTATCAGATTCCCGGAGTTGCCCCTTCCATGGTTCTCGACCGTATCGACCGTCAAATCCTCTCGCTGCTTCAGGAGGACGGTCGGATGACCAATGTCGAACTCGCAGAACGTGTCGGCCTGACGGCTCCGCCCTGCCTGCGACGGGTTCGCGCATTGGAAGAGTCGGGCACGATCGGCGGCTATCACGCGGCGCTGAACCCGGCACAGCTGGGCTACACCATCACCGTGTTCGCGCTGGTGAGCCTGCGCAGCCAGGCGGAGAGCGACCTGGCGGCGTTCGAGGCGCATGTCGCCGGCATTCCCGAGGTGCGTGAATGCCACATGCTCAACGGCGAGATCGACTTCATCCTGAAGATCGTCGCGACCGACCTCAAGGCGTTCCAGGACATCCTTACCACGCGGCTGACGACCGCCCACAATGTCAGCAGCGTCAAGACCTCGCTGACGATCCGCACTTCCAAGCAGCTGCCGGGCATCCCGGTGCCAACGGAATAGGGCCGCGCGACACAGTCGCACGGCCCTTCTTCCATTCCGAAGACAGCGGGCGGCAGGGCAACCTGCCGCCCGTGTCCGTTCAGCCCGCCGTTTTGGGCGAGTCCAGCCACAGCGTCCAGAAGGCCGCGAGCTCGTTGCGCGGTGAGCCCGTCACCTTGGCGAAGGCCGCCTTGGCTTCCTCGCGGCGGCCGCTCTTGGCGAGTGCGATGCCGAGACGGGTGTTGACCTCGTCCTGATCGACGCCACCCTTCTGCAGGGCGAGCTGGAAGAACTCCGCCGCCTTGGCCGCATCGCCGTTGGCGAGGTATGCGTTGGCGGTGCCGGCGGCGAGCTTGCCGTTGGCAGCCGAGCGCGACTTGGCGTCGAGCGACGACAGCGAGCCCTCCGCACGGATGCCGGCCTGCGCCTCGGTCTTGAGCGCGTTGTACTGGGTGGCCGATGCGGGGATCTTGCCGGCGGCGCGGCCCTGGTCGATCACCGCCACGGTCTCATACGGCAGGCCCAGGTCCTGGGCGAGCTGCGCATATTCGCCGAACTCGGCCTGGTCGGTCAGCGCGCCCGTCTCCCGCATCAGGCGGAAGGTGTCGAGACGTGCCGAGCCACCGAGCGCACGGCCCTGGTCCGCACGGTCGCGGAACAGGATCAGCGCCTTGCGCCAATTGGTCGCGGTCGGATAATCCTTGAGCTGGCGGCGCATCCAGGCCGCGGTCTCCGCCGGCTTGTTCGCCTTGTACAGCTGCGAGATCGCCAGGTTGTACCAGTCGTTCGGCACGGGCTGGCCGGCTGCGACCTTCGCCTGGATCGCCTTGTCGAGTGCAGAGACGCCCTGATCGACGTTGCCGCCCTCGAGCTCCAGGCTCGCCATGCGCAGATCATATTCGGGGTCGTTGTAGCCCAGCTGCTTTGCGCGCTGGAAATACTGCCGCGCCCCGGCCTTGTCCTTGGCGTTCAGCGCCAGGATGCCGCGGTTGTAGTTCAGCGTCGCCTGCTGCTCGGCCGGCGTATTGGGGTTCGCGATCATCTGGTCGATCGCGGTCGCCAGAAGCGCATTGTCCTTCGACGCCTGGGCCACCTGCAGACGCAGGTTAGCTGCGTAAAACTTCTCGATATCGGAGGTCGCGGCTGCGTCCGCCTCGGCCAGGCGCGCCTTCGCGGTCGCGATATCGCCCGCCTTTGCCGCCGTCTCACCCGCGACCGCTGCGGCGCGGAACGCATCGTTGATCTGGACCTTGGGAGCCTCTTCCTTCTTCTTTTTCTGGGCCTCGGCAGGGGCCGCCGTCAGCGCTGCCGCTCCCAGAGCAAGAACCGCGGCAAGCGCCGACTTCGATACGAAACCCATTCGGAACTCTCCTGATGCTGTGCGCACACGCGTCGGACCGTCTGTAAGTTGCGCAGATACGCCAGACAAGTCGCAGCGGCCATCCGGACGGATGCCCTCGCCCCGGTGAACGCGAATTGAACGGAGCCGATCCCGAAGCGCGGGCGCCCGGGCGAAATTTTTGACCCGCCCGCGCTTGGCCGCTAGGCAGCCGCGCGATGATCGCCGTTGTTTCTCCCGCAAAATCGCTCGATTACGAAACCCCCGTTCCTGCCAGCAGCACGCCCAGTGTGCCCCGCCTGGCAAAGGAAGCGCACACGCTCGCCGAGGGCGCCGCGTCGCTTGGCGCCGAGAAGCTCGGCACCCTGATGCACATCTCGCCCAAGCTCGCGGAGCTGAATGCTGCCCGGTTCCGCGACTTCGCAGAGGCGCCCGAGCGCCCGGCGATCCATGCCTTCGCCGGGGATGTCTACACCGGCTTCGAGGTGGCGACGCTGGACGCGCCCGCGATCGACTTCGCGCAGGACCACCTGCGCATCCTGTCCGGCCTGTACGGCCTGTTGCGCCCGCTCGACGCCATGCGCCCCTACCGGCTCGAGACGGGCACGCGCTGGGCTCCCGGCTCGGCCAAGACGCTGTACGACTGGTGGCAGGGCCGCATCGCCGAGCTGCTCGCCGAGGACGTCGCCGCAGAGGGATCGGGCGTGGTCCTGAACCTCGCCAGCCAGGAATATTGGAAGGCGGTGGCGGGCAAGCTGCCGGAGTCGATCCGCGTGATCGACGTCGATTTCCGCGCGCCTGGCCCGGACGGCCCGCGGTTCCTGAGCTTCCACGCCAAGCGCGCGCGCGGCATGATGGCGCGCTGGATGTGCGAGCACCGGATCACGGAGGTGGAGGCGATGCGCGGCTTCGACAGCGATGGCTATCGATTCGATCCGCAGGAAAGCAGCGACACCCGCTGGCGGTTCACCCGCGCATGAGCGGCTCGGCCGTCGTCATCGGCGCCTCCGGGGCGATCGGCGGTGCGGTCGAGCGCGCGCTGATCGAGGAAGGCGTGCACGACCGTGTCTGGGGATTTGCCCGCTCCCGCACCGAGGCGGACCATCTCGACCTTCTCGACGAGGCGAGCATCGCGGCGGCGGCGGCGCGGGTTGCGGCCGGCCCCTCCCCTTCGCTGGTTCTGATCGCCACCGGCCTGCTGCACGAGGGCGATTGCGTGCCGGAGCGCGGCTTCAAGGAACTGGACGCCGAATGGCTGGCGCGCAGCTATGCGGTGAACGCGATCGGGCCGGCGTTGGTGCTCAAGCATTTCCTGCCGCTGCTCCCGAAGACCGGCGAGCCGGTGGTGGCGGCGCTCTCCGCGCGCGTCGGCTCGATCGGCGACAACAGCCTGGGCGGCTGGCACGGCTATCGCGCGGCCAAGGCGGCGCTAAACATGCTGATCCGCAACGCCGCGATCGAGGCGAAGCGGCAGAGCCCGCGCGCGATCGTGGTCGGCCTTCACCCGGGCACGGTGGACAGCGCGCTGTCGAAGCCGTTCCAGGGCAATGTCGCACCCGGCAGCCTGTTCGCACCCGATCGCGCCGCGATGCAGTTGCTCGACGTGATCGAGGAGCTGAAGCCGAAGGACAGCGGTAAGTTCTTCGCCTGGGACGGCGCCGAAATCCCGTTCTGACCCTGCCCTCGCGTACGCGCACGCGTGCGCGCGGCTTGGCATAGGAGCCTCTCCCCGCTAGTCAGGGCGCCGGATTTCAATCTTCCCGAAAGCAGGACGCCTTGACCGACGAGATTCGCCTCGCGGACCCTTCCGACATTTCCCCCGTCTCCATCGTCGACGAGATGCGGTCGAGCTACCTCGACTATGCGATGAGCGTGATCGTCTCGCGCGCGCTTCCCGACGTGCGCGACGGCCTGAAGCCGGTTCACCGGCGCATCCTGTTTTCGGCCAACGAGAGCGGCTTCCACTACAACCGCCCGTATCGCAAGTCGGCGCGCATCGTCGGTGACGTGATCGGTAAATACCACCCGCACGGCGACACGGCGATCTACGACGCCTTGGCGCGCATGACCCAGGACTGGTCGATGCGGGTGCCGCTGATCGACGGCCAGGGCAACTTCGGCTCGATGGATCCGGATCCGCCCGCAGCCATGCGCTACACCGAGGCGCGCCTGCATCGCGCCGCCGCTTTCCTGCTCGACGACCTCGACAAGGACACCGTCGATTTCGTCCCCAACTATGACGGGTCGGAGCGCGAGCCGTCGGTGTTGCCGGCGCGCTTCCCCAACCTGCTGGTCAATGGCGCGGGCGGCATCGCCGTCGGCATGGCGACCAACATCCCGCCGCACAACCTGGGCGAGGTGATCGACGCCTGCCTGCTCACCATCGACCGCGCGGTCGAGGGCGGCGAACCCGTGACGGTCGAGGAACTGTCCGAGATCGTGCCGGGCCCAGACTTCCCGACCGGCGCCCTGATGCTGGGCCGTGCCGGTGCGCGCGCCGCCTATGCCGGCGGCCGCGGCTCGATCATCCTGCGGTCGCGCTACACGACCGAAGCGCGAGGCGAGCGTCGCTCGATCGTGCTCACCGAGATCCCGTTCCAGGTCGGCAAGAGCGGCCTGGTCGAGAAGATCGCCGAAGCGGCCAAGGACAAGCGGATCGAGGGCGTCAGCGACATTCGCGACGAATCGAACCGCGAAGGCGTCCGCATCGTCATCGACCTGAAGCGCGACGCGACCCCCGACGTGGTGCTGAACCAGCTGTGGCGGCACACGCCCGCGCAGTCGAGCTTCGCCGCGAACATGCTGGCGATCCGCGGCGGCCGCCCGGAGCTACTGAACCTCAAGGACATCATCGACGCGTTCGTCTCCTTCCGCGAGGAGGTGATCACCCGCCGGTCGAAGTATGAGCTCGCCAAGGCGCGCGATCGTGCCCACCTGTTGCTGGGCCTGGTGATCGCCGTCACCAACCTGGACGAGGTGGTGCGCATCATCCGCGGTGCCGCCAACCCGGCCGCCGCCCGCGCGTCGCTGCTCGCCCGCGAGTGGCCGATCGCTGAGATCGCGCCCTACATTCGCCTGGTCGAGGCGGTGGAAGCCGAGGTCACCGGCGACACCTATCGCCTGTCGGATGCACAGGTCCGCGCGATCCTCGACCTGCGCCTCCACCGCCTGACCGCGCTCGGCCGCGACGAGATCGGCGACGAGCTTTCGAAGCTGGCGGACTCGATCGCCGAACTGCTGGAGATCCTGGGCAATCGCGCCAAGCTCTATGCCGTCATGCGCGGCGAGCTGGTGCAGGTCCGCGCCGAGTTCGCGACCCCGCGCCGGACCGAGATCGCCAATGCCGTCGATGGCATCGACGACGAGGATCTGATCGAGCGCGAGGACATGGTCGTCACCGTGACCATGCAGGGCTATATCAAGCGCACGCCGCTCGACACCTTCCGCGCGCAGAAGCGCGGCGGCAAGGGCCGTGCGGGCATGGCGACCAAGGACGAGGACGCCGTCACGTCGCTGTTCGTGACGTCCACCCATACGCCGGTGCTGTTCTTCTCGACCGCCGGCAAGGTGTACCGCATGAAGGTGTGGCGCCTGCCGGAGGGCGGCCCCGCCACCCGCGGCCGGCCGATGATCAACCTGCTGCCGCTGGCCGCGGGCGAGACCATCTCGACCGTGCTGCCGCTGCCGGAGGACGAGGCGAGCTGGTCCGACCTGCACGTCATGTTCGCGACCGCCAACGGCACCGTGCGCCGCAACTCGATGGACGCGTTCACCAACGTGCCCACCGCCGGCAAGATCGCGATGCGCTTCGACGAGGAGAGCGACGATCGCCTGATCGGCGTGGCGCTGCTCACCGAGACCGACGACGTGCTGCTCGCCACCAAGTGCGGCAAGGCGATCCGCTTCGCGGCCACCGACGTGCGCGAGTTCCAGAGCCGCACGTCCACGGGCGTGCGCGGCGTCAGCCTGGCCGAGGGCGACGAGGTGATCTCGCTGTCGATCCTGGGCGGCTTCCAGGCCACCACCGAGGAGCGCGACGCCTATCTGAAGGCGGCACCGTGGAAGGAAGGCGACCGCGAAGTCACCCTCTCTCCCGAACGCATGGCCGAGTTCGAGGCGGCGGAGCAGTTCATCCTGACCGTCACCGCGAACGGCTATGGCAAACGCACCTCCGCCTATGAGTATCGCCGCACCAACCGCGGCGGCCAGGGCATCACGAACATCGTCACCTCCGATCGCAACGGCCATGTTGTCGCCAGCTTCCCGGCGAGCTCGGGCGAGCAACTGATGCTGGTTACCGACCAGGCCAAGCTGATCCGCATGTCGGTGGGCGACACCCGCGTGACCGGCCGCGCCAGCCAGGGCGTGCGCCTGTTCCATGTCGCCGCCCAAGAGCATGTCGTCTCCGCCGCCCGCATCGACGAGGAGGAGGAGCCGGAGAACGAGGCCGAGGCGATCGTCGCCGAGGAACGTGCAACCGCAACCCCGCCTGCGGGTTCGACCGACGACGCGATCCAGCTTGATGACGGCACCGGTCCGGAGACCCTGCCCGAGCGGATCGAGGAAGAGGACAGCGGGAGCGACGAGGAATGAGCAAGCCCAACGCCGCGTTCAAGGTGCTGACGGCCGACCAGATGGCCGAACTGGAGGCCGGCAGCTTCGCCGGTGCCCCGATCGACCAGCAGGACGGCTATATCCACCTGTCGACGGCAGCCCAGCTGACCGAGACGGTGGACAAGCACTTCGCGGGTCAGGAAGGGCTGTGGGTCGCCGAAGTGGATCTGGAGGCGCTGGGCGACGCCATCCGCTGGGAGCCTTCCCGCGGTGGTCAGGACTTTCCGCATCTCTATGGGAAGCTGACCTTGGACACGATCGTCGCCTACTCCCCGCTCGAGCGGGAAGGCGACGGCAGCGTCCGGCTGCCGGTCACCGGCTGACAACGACTCCGGCGGTGATCCGCCGGAGCCTCACCGGCACGAATGGCTCGTAGCGTCGACCAGCCATTCGGCGCCCGTGGCGCAGCAGCGCCTTAGGCGGGCGGAGACTTGGAGGCGTCGGACTGCGCCAGCGGCTCGCCTGCCGACGGCAGCGGCACCGCCGGCGTGTTCTCCGCATCGCCGGGACCATAGACGCGGTCGAGATAATAGCCTGCAAGCAGATAGTGCGCCTTTACCACGGCGGGGTGCTCGGCATTCTGCGCCAGCTTCAGTTCTGCTTCGGCACGTTCGTAAAAATACGCGTTATTGTCGACTTCAGTCATGCTAGCCTCTCGAACGCATCTTGACGATGCGCCGATCCTGTCCTGGACGGAGCCGATCATGCCGGCTCCTGATCGTCATTTTATTTGAGTTTACTTAGGGCAAAACGACCTTGAAGGGAATGGCCAGCATCGCTGTCGATCGCGGCGCACGGGCGGATCGGCGACTGCCCCTCCCCTCGCAAGGCGAGGTCGGATCGGCCGGTTCATCCGGGAATGGCATGAGACTTCCCCCACAGCGCCGGAACGTTCCGCCGCCGGCTTGGTTCCGGACGTTACGGCACCAAATCGACGATGCGCGCGTCCGGGGCTTCCGCCTGGAGCAGCAGCGTTCGATGGCAGTGCCCGGGCTCGCGCTCGTAGCAGAGCAGCGCCGACGGCATCTCCGCGGCCAGCGCCAGCATCGCCGCGGCCTGCGCCTGCGCCTCCGGCAGCGCCAGTTGATGTGCGTACACGTCCCGGAGGGTTGCCACGTCTCCCTTCTTCGCCGCGTCCCGCCCGCGCTTGGGCGTACCGAGCGCCTTCAGGTGGCGGTACTCGATCCCGACCTCCGCGAGATGCGCAGCAAGCGACGATTTGGAGAAGCCCGGACGGCGCGACAGCGGAAGCGCGCGCACGTCGATCACCCGCCGGACGCCTGCGCGCTGCAGGGCGGCAAGGAAGTCCGCCATGGTCGTCGCTTCATAGCCGATGGTGTAGATCGTCTGCGGCGCATCCGGCATGGCATGTCCTTCGTTGCGGCTGTGCACCCGCTCCTGGATCGGCTAGGCAGCCTTCGATCGCGGCGCACGCCGCCCTCCCTCACCTAGCAGCTTTCGAGACGTTCGTGACGCATTCCCACCAGATTCATATCATCGGCGGCGGTCTCGCCGGGTCCGAGGCAGCCTGGCAGCTGGCCCAGGCGGGCTTTCGCGTGCGGCTGTCGGAAATGCGCGGCAGCGGCGACTGCACGCCTGCGCACCAGGCCGACGGGCTGGCCGAGCTCGTCTGCTCCAACAGCTTCCGCTCCGACGATGCGGAGAGCAACGCAGTCGGGCTGCTTCATGCCGAGATGCGGGCGCTCGGATCGCTGATCATGGCGAAGGGCGACGAACACCGCGTGCCCGCAGGTTCGGCTTTGGCGGTGGACCGCGAGGGCTTCTCCGCCGGGGTCACCGCCGCACTGGAGGCGCACCCCAACATCACGATCGTTCGCGAACGGGTCGACATCCTCCCCGCGGAGGGCCCAACGATCATCGCGACCGGACCGCTGACGGCACCCGCGCTGGCCGAGAGCATCAGCGGCGCGACCGGCAGCGACGCCCTCGCCTTCTTCGACGCGATCGCGCCGATCGTCCACTTCGACAGCCTCGACATGGACGTCGCCTGGATGGCCGCGCGCTGGGACAAGGGGGGCAAGGACTACATCAATTGCCCGATGGACAAGGACCAGTACCTCGCGTTTCACGCCGGGCTGCTCGCGGGCGAGAAGACCGAGTATCGTGAGTGGGAGAACGTCCCCTATTTCGAAGGGTGCATGCCGATCGAGGTCATGGCCGAGCGCGGCGTCGACACGCTGCGCTACGGCCCGATGAAGCCGGTCGGGCTCGACAATCCGCGTACCGGCCGCTGGCCCTATGCCGTCGTCCAGCTGCGCCAGGACAATGCCCAGGGCACGCTGTGGAACATGGTCGGCTTCCAGACCAAGCTCAAGCATGCCGAGCAGGTTCGGTTGTTCCGCACTATCCCGGGCCTGGAAAAGGCGGAATTTGCGCGGCTGGGCGGGTTGCACCGCAACACCTTCATCCGCTCGCCCGAGCTGCTCGACCCCACGCTTCGGCTGAAGGCGCGACCCCACCTGCGCTTCGCGGGGCAGATCACCGGTTGCGAGGGCTATGTCGAGAGTGCCGCGATCGGCCTGATGGCCGGCCGCTTCGCGGCGGCCGAACTTGCCGGCAAGGACCTTCCGCCACCCCCGCCCGAGACGGCGCTGGGCGCGCTGCTCGGCCACATCACCGGCGGCGCCGAGGCGGAGACCTATCAGCCGATGAACGTCAATTTCGGCCTGTTCCCGCCGATCGAAGGCCGCACCAAGAAGGCCGATCGCAAGAAGATGTACACCGCGCGTGCCCGGGCTGCGCTTGCGGACTGGATGCCCGCCTAGTCCTCTGCCTCCGCGCGCGGGGCTGGACAGGCGCAGCGCGCGGCAGGCTTGCGCGGGACCGCGGTGGTCGCGAACTCCGCCGGATTCAGCGCCGTCGACCGGTCCGCATCTGCCTTGGCGAACTTGGTCGTGGTGGCGACCGCCCATTCGTCGAACGAGAGCTGGCCGTCGCGGTTCGCGTCGAGCTTGGCATAGGCCTTGCGCCGGCTGGCGAGATATTCGTCGCGCGTGATGCTGCCGTCCCGGTCCTTGTCATAGCGATCGAAGCGCTTCTGCTCGCGGGTACGTTCGGTGGCGCTAGGTATGGTGACGGGTGCCGGCGGCAGCGGTGCCATGCCGACGGGCGCCGCCTTTGGCTGCGGCAACGGCGCCTCTGTCTGCGCCGTACCGCGGAACAGGATCACGCCGCCCCCCGCCAGAAGCAACGCCGACAAGACCCCCGCCCCGTACCGCCACATGCCTGCCCCCGCCCCGCTGTGCCGGAGCGCAAGCTATCGCAAGCCGCAGGCGGAGGATAGCCCTAACGCCCGGTTAACCGATGCCACAGCACCCGTGCGAGGCGGCGCGGAGCACCGAACGGTACTTGTCCCATGTCCAGCAACGCGAAGTGCGCGAGCATGCCGAGCGGACGAAGCGGGCCAGGCCACCGCTGCGCCAGCGCCTGCCGCAAATGCGCCAGCGCCTGACTACGCGCTTCCTCCGCCTCCGCTGGGCTCGACAAGCCGGAAGCCAAGTCCGCCAGGGCCCAGCCAATGCCTGCCAAGCGTACCATCTCGAGATCGGAGGACCCGCCGAGCACCCGGGCGGCCAGCCCGAACAGGGTAGCGCCACGGCCGTCTCCGAAGCGCCGCAGTGCGTCTGGGTCCAGTGTCGACTCCTCGATCAGCACGTCCCAGCCGTCGATCATCGTCGCCGCATCGGCCCCGCGCACGCCCAGCGGCAGCAGGTCGCGCGCGACCGCTTGAAGGATCGGCTGAGCAGGAGGCGGTCCGGAGTCGAGCTTGCCGAGCGCATCATGCCACCACGTCAGGCGAATCTGTCCGATCGCCGGTTCACTGGTCGTCCTCAGGATCTCAGCGAGCATGTCATCAAGTGCGAACAACGCCGCGATCGCAGGAAGGCGAGGCGCCGGAACATAGGTGAGCACCAGATTGCGTTCGGGTTGCATTGCCTGCTCCGACGCGGCCGCTCCCGCGCCGGCCAATTGTTTACCCTGGTTAACCATGATGCTTGAACCCGTCTTTAACGCTTCCAGGCCATTCGAAGCGCTGGAATTTTATGTGTAACCTTAAGGCACCGACTTGATGGGGCGCCCAGCAATGAGGCCGGCGGGCCTGCTCTCACGTCTGCTCGGCGACGTTCGCGCAAATACCCTGGCGATCATGGCCGCCGCGATGATCCCGCTGATCGGCATGATCGGCGGGGGCATTGACCTGTCGCGCATGTACATCGTCAAGACGCGGCTGCAACATGCGTGTGACGCCGGTGCGCTGGCGGGGCGCAAGGCGATGGGCGGCGGCACCTGGGCGCAATCCAGCTATCCGCGCACGGCTGCCGAGAAGTTCTTCGACGCCAACATCTCCTCTTCGGCCTATGGCGCAACGACGATCAAGCGCAGCTTCTCCGAAAATGCCGGCAAGGTAACCGGGACGGCGTCTGCCACCCTGGGCATGACCCTGATGCGCGTGTTCGGCTTCAGGACGCAGACCATTTCCGTCACCTGCGATGCCGAGATGCGGCTGCCGAACACCGACGTGATGTTCGTGCTCGATACCACCGGATCGATGGCGCAGGCGGCGGGCAGCGACAACGTATCGAAAATCGCCGCGCTGAAGGTGGCGGTGAAGTGCTTCTACGAGATTGTCGCCCGGCTGGACACGGATGCGAACTGCACCACGGGCAATCCCAGCGGCGGCACGGGCAATCAGGTACAGATCCGGTTCGGGTTCGTGCCCTATGCGGTGAACGTCAACGTCGGGAGGCTGCTCAAGCCGGAATGGATGGCCGATCGGTGGACGTATCAAAGCCGCAAGATCTTCTCGAGCGGAGCGGTGGGGCCGTGGAGTGGCTGGACCGACTTCCAGACCAATCTCCTTTTCTGCGGTAACGTCCCATCTAACACGAACACTGAGGAGTATCGGGTCAGCTATAGTTTCCTTCGGTGTACCATCGAGAGGCGCACGCGCAGCATTACTCCGCTGACATGGGAGTATGGGCCGATTGAGCAGAATGTAAGCGGACTGAAGAACGGCAACGGTTGGAACGCGAGCTTCACCCTCCCGATCGGCGATAATGCCAGCGCGAAGACGATCAACTGGCCCGGGTGCATCGAGGAGCGGAAAACGGTCCCCACGAGCACGTTCGCGTCGATCACCAGCGACATGAACGACCTGAACATCGACATGGTGCCGACCAGCAACGCGGACACGCAATGGAAACCGTGGCTGCCGGACCTGATCTACACGCGCCAGAGCACGAGCAACAGCGGCACCGCAGGCTGGAACCGGGCCACGGTCAGGGACACGAAGACCTACACCAACTCGTCCTACGCGGCGTGCCCGACCCCGGCCCAGAAACTGCGGACCTGGGACAATGCTGCCGCGTTCAGCAGCTATGTTGACAGCCTCACGCCGGAAGGGAATACCTATCACGACATCGGGATACTTTGGGGTGCGCGACTGCTCTCTCCGACCGGGATCTTTTCGTCCGAGAACGCCTACACGCCCAAGGGCGGTGAGATCGAACGCCACCTGATCTTTATGACCGATGGCGACACGCAGGCGGCGGCGAGCGACTATAATGCCTATGGCATTCCCTGGTTCGACCGACGCCAAACGCTCGATACCGGCACCCCCACGGACGCGACGCTGGAGGCACAGATCAATGCGCGCTTCGCGGCGCTGTGCACGGCCGTCAAGAACAAGAACATCACGCTTTGGGTAATCTCCTTCGGCTCGATAACGACTGACACGAAGAACCGGCTTCAAACCTGCGCGACATCAAACCGCTATTTCAGCGCGAACGATGCCGCCACCCTGCAGTCGACGTTCAAGTCGATCGCCGATCAAATCTCGCAACTACGGCTGACCAAATGATGGGGCGCATCGCAACATCTTGCTCGGCAGTCGGGCGGCTCGTGGACGACCGCCGGGGCGCGACGATCGTAGAGTTCGCCCTGGTCGCCCCGGTGCTGGCGGTGCTCCTGATGGGTGCGTTCGACGTCGGGCACGGCCTTTATGTCAACGCCGCCCTGCAAGGCATCGTCCAGAAGACCGCGCGCGATTCCGCGCTGGAGGGCGGCACCAGCGCCGCGACCGCGGCCGCGCTCGACAAGCAGGTAGCCGATCAGGTGCGGGTGCTCGCCAGCAACGCGCAAGTCACGATCACCCGGCGCTTCTACCGCAACTATGCCGCGGCGGCGGCAAAGAAGGCCGAAACCTTCACCGACACGAACAAGAACGGCACCTGCGACAAGGGGGAGCCCTATGAGGACGCAAACCTCAACAGCATCTGGGACCCCGACGGCGGCAATGCCGGCCAGGGTGGTGCCAAGGACGCTACCGTCTATACCGCCACCGTCACCTACACCCGGCTGTTCCCGTTCTGGCGCCTCGTGGGCGGAAGCCCGACGGCGCGGGTGAGCGCCACGACCGTGCTCCGGAACCAGCCCTACGGCGACCAGGGTAGCTATGGCACCGCCGTGGTCCGGAACTGCGCATGATCGGGCGCGCTCTCCCATTTCTCGCTCGACTCGCTCGCGAGCACCGGGCGGTGGCACTGACCGAGTTCGCCATAGGACTGCCGGTGTTCCTGGTACTCACCCTGACGGGCGCAGAGCTCACGAACTTCATCATCACGCGGATGCGGATCAGCCAGGTCGCCCTCCAGCTCGCCGACAATGCCGCACGCATGGGCAGCGGGAGCCTGCTGTCGGCCAAGACGATCAGCGAGACGGACATCAACGACCTGCTCACGGGCGCCGGGCTTCAGGCAGGCAGGCTCGACCTTTACAAGAACGGGCGGGTCATCGTGTCGGATCTGGAGCCGGTCGCGAACCCGAACACCACGTCGAAGTACAAGATCGTCTGGCAGCGATGCCGGGGCAGCGCCACGCGCGCCTCTTCCTATGGCAAGGCCGGGGATACGGGCCTCAGCGGCATGGGGCCTGCCGGACGCCAGGCCTTCGCGCCCGATGGCGGCGCGACAATGTTCGTGGAAGTCTATTACAAATACCAGCCGCTGGTGCGGACCTCCCTCGCCCCCTCGTCCGCGATCACGGAGATCGCATCGATGATGGTGCGCGACCGGCGAGACCTGAGCAGCATCTACAACGCCGAGAGAGCCGCCGTCTCGAGCTGCTGATGCAAAAAGGGCCGGCGGTTTCCCGCCGGCCCTCCGCAATCCCGAAGGACTGGACGATCAACCCTTGTAGGTCACCTTCTTCACCGTCTCGACCACGCGGTCGGCGGTGACGAGCGCCAGCTTCTCGAGGTTCGCCGCATAGGGCAGCGGCACGTCTTCGTTGGTGACGCGCAGCACCGGCGCGTCGAGGTCGTCGAAGCCCTGCTCCATCACGACCGCAGCGATTTCGCTCGCGATCGAGCAGACCGGCCAGCCTTCCTCGACCACCACCAGGCGGTTGGTCTTCTTCAGGCTTGCGAGCACCGTGTTGGTGTCGAGAGGGCGCAGCGTGCGCAGGTCGATGACCTCCGCCTCGATGCCTTCGCCCGCCAGCTTCTCGGCTGCTTCCAGCGCGACGCCGACGCCGATCGAGTAGGACACGATCGTCACGTCCTTGCCCTGGCGCATGATGCGCGCCTTGCCGATCGGCAGGACATAGTCGTCGAGCTTGGGCACCTCGAAGGTGCGGCCGTACATCAGCTCGTTCTCAAGGAACACGACCGGATCTTCCGAACGGATCGCGGCCTTCAGCAGGCCCTTGGCGTCAGCGGCGTCATAGGGCGCGATCACGACCAGGCCGGGGACGCTCGCGTACCACGGACCATAGTTCTGCGAGTGCTGCGCGCCGACACGGCTGGCAGCGCCGTTGGGTCCGCGGAACACGATTGGGCATCGCATCTGGCCGCCGGACATGTAGTTGGTCTTGGCGGCCGAGTTGATGATGTGATCGATCGCCTGCATGGCGAAGTTGAACGTCATGAACTCGACGATCGGCTTCAGGCCGCCCATCGCCGCACCGGTGCCGACGCCGGCAAAGCCGTACTCGGTGATCGGCGTGTCGATGACGCGCTTGGGACCGAACTCCTCGAGCAGGCCCTGAGTCACCTTGTAGGCGCCCTGGTACTCGGCGACTTCCTCACCCATCACGAACACGCGGCCGTCGGCACGCATTTCCTCGGCCATCGCGTCGCGCAGCGCTTCGCGGACCGTCACCTTCACCATCTCGGTGCCTTCCGGCATTTCGGGGTCGGTCGAGGTGTTCTCGACAGCCTGGACGAGCTGGGTGGTGCCCGTTTCCTGATCCTTCGGCGCGTCCGACACGGCTTCGGTGCGCTGGTCGGACGGGGTCTGCACGCCGCCCTCGCCCCCGGCCGGCTTGGAGCCTGCGGCTGCGCCGGTGGAGGTCTGCGACGCGTTGGCGGCTTCGGCCACGTCCTCGCCCTCACCCGCGATCAGCGCGATCACGGTGCCGACCTTCACATTGTCGGTGCCCTCGGTGACTAGGATCTTGGCGATCGTGCCTTCGTCGACGGCCTCGAACTCCATGGTCGCCTTGTCGGTCTCGATCTCGGCCATGATGTCGCCGGATTTGACGACGTCACCTTCCTTGACCAGCCACTTCGCCAGCGTGCCCTCTTCCATCGTGGGCGACAGCGCCGGCATCTTCAGTTCGATCGCCATCTCAGTAGTTCTCCACCAGCACGTCCGTATAGAGCTCGGCCGGATCGGGCTCCGGCGTGCTCTCGGCGAAGTCGGCGGCCTCGTTCACCACCTTGCGGATTTCCTGCTCGATCGTCTTGAGGTCGCCCTCGCCCACGCCCAGCTTCTCCAGCTCGCGCTTGGCGGCCTCGATCGGGTCGGAATTGTCGCGCATCGCCTGCACTTCCTCGCGCGAGCGGTACTTGGCCGGATCCGACATCGAGTGGCCGCGATAGCGATAGGTCTTCATCTCGAGGATGATCGGGCCCTTGCCCGCACGCACCCACGCCAGCGCCTCTTCGGCTGCACCGCGGCAGGCGAGCACGTCCATGCCGTCGACCTGGATGCCCGGGATGCGGAAGCTCTCGCCGCGCTTGTAGAGCTGGTCTTCCGCCGACGAGCGGTTGACGCTGGTGCCCATGGCGTACTGGTTGTTCTCGATCACGTAGATGATCGGGAGCTTCCACAGCTCGGCCATGTTGAAGCTCTCGTACACCTGGCCCTGGTTGGCCGCGCCGTCGCCGAAATAGGCCATCGCGACGCCGCCGTCCTCGTTGTACTTGTGCCCGAACGCCAGGCCGGTGCCGAGCGACACCTGCGCGCCGACGATGCCATGGCCGCCGTAGAACTTCTTCTCGGTCGAGAACATGTGCATCGATCCGCCCTTGCCGCGGCTGATGCCGGCGGCACGGCCGGTCAGCTCGGCCATGATGATCTTGGGATCGATCCCATAGGCCAGCATGTGGCCGTGGTCGCGATAGCCGGTGATGACCGAGTCCTTCTCGCCATCCAGCGCCGACTGCAGGCCGACGGCGACCGCCTCCTGGCCGATGTAGAGATGGCAGAAGCCGCCGATGAAGCCGAGGCCGTAGAGCTGGCCCGCCTTCTCTTCGAAGCGGCGGATCAGCAGCATCTGCTTGTAGAAGTCGAGCAGTTCCTCCTTCGAGGCCTCGTAGCGCGTCGGTTCGTTGGGACGCTCACGGTTCGGAACGGCAGGTTCGCTCTTGGCGCTCTGCGCCGGTGCCTTTGCCACGATGTAGGTACCCTCATGCCTGGGAAAGGGGAAAGGAGCCGAGCCTATAGGCCGGTTTCTCTCCCAACTGCAATCACCCGGCCGGAGCGGCTGGGCGACCGCGCTGGAGCCCTGCTAGCGCAACTCGGCCTAGCCGTCGACCGTCCCTGCGCAGCGATCCGCATTGCCGGTACCGCTGCCGAGCGGCATGATGAACTCGTCCGGGTGCGCCACGTTCAGCTGCTTGCGGACCAGTTCGTCGACCATGTCGGGATCGGCGTGCCGGGGATCGAGCAGCGCGACGCGGTTGCGCAGCTCCGCCCGCGCCTTGTCCAGGCAAGCGTAGTAGGCCTGACGCTGGGCCAGCTTGCGGGAATAATCGCGGTAGGCGAGAATGCCGTTGGGCCCGAGCACCGCATAATAGCCGAAGAACCCCATGAACAGGATCGCGAACGCGGGAAATCCTGCACGACGGAGTATCGGGTGAAGCGGCGAGGAGCGCGGCATACCCCGATATTTGCGCAAGCCGCGGGCGTGCGCAAGGTCGCCCGAGTCGAAAACATCAAGAGATTCGAAGCTGATGCATCTACGCCACGACCCCGCCAGCCCCGCTGCCGAGCCAATCGACTTCGATGCATTTCTCGCGGTCGACGTCCGCGTCGGAACGATCGTCGCCGCTGAAGAGTTCCCCGAGGCGCGCAAACCGGCGATCAAGCTGCGGATCGACTTCGGCTCAACGATCGGGGTTCGCAGGTCGAGCGCGCAGATCACGGAGCATTACACGCCCGAGGCGCTGGTCGGGCGGCAGGTGGCGGCGGTGGTGAACTTCCCGCCCCGCCAGATCGGCAAATTTCTGTCCGAAGTGCTGACGCTCGGCTTCCCGGACGAGAACGGCGCGGTGGTGCTGTTCGCGCCGGACCAGAAGGTGCCGGATGGTGGGCGGCTGTTTTGAGCGTGGTGCAGAGAGAGGAGGTCAGAAGCGTGGGAGATGGCGCAGCCCGCTCCGGCTCCCCCCGCAAGCCCAGATATCCAGGGCATCTGCGCTGACGACATAGGTCGCGGCGGCGCTAAAGCGCTCCCGCTCATCGATACCAACTTGGCTGGGAGGACTGGTGATGATCCTCGCCGCAGGAAGTCCATCGAAGCCGGCGCGCTCGATGCTGACGTCAATCCTGTTTGGATCGATCTTCCAACCCCGTCTCGCATACGCGTACGTCCGTCGCATGCTGGCGATGTTCTTGAGACAAGGATCGGCGGCCAGCTTACCTTCTATCTGCTCCACGACCTTTTCACTCGGCTTGCCCGCGGGGCAGCCCACCATGAAGAGGACGGAAGGAAGTAGCGCGTAGCTAGAGCATGCCATCAGCCGATGTTAGCGGGTTACGCGACGGCTACCAGCGCTACCGCCCCTCTTCGCCACCCGACGCTCTCCAGCTTAGGATGGCGGGGGAGCGCGTTGCCCGCGCGTCCCCCACTTCCCCTTACGCGCGCAGGATCGAGCGGCCCGCGTAGCGGGCGGCGTCGCCCAGCTCTTCCTCGATGCGGATCAGCTGGTTGTACTTGGCGAGCCGGTCCGAACGCGCGAGGCTGCCGGTCTTGATCTGGCCGCAATTGGTGGCGACCGCGAGATCCGCGATCGTCGCGTCCTCGGTCTCGCCCGAAC
Source organism: Sphingomonas sp. ACRSK (assembly GCF_022346685.1). Classification (NCBI taxonomy): domain Bacteria; kingdom Pseudomonadati; phylum Pseudomonadota; class Alphaproteobacteria; order Sphingomonadales; family Sphingomonadaceae; genus Sphingomonas; species Sphingomonas sp. ACRSK. The sequence goes on from NZ_JAKRNR010000020.1 coordinate 46,578, forward strand.
GGTGCGACATGACCGCGGTGTAGGACGAACGCTGGGCCAGGCTCACCGCCTCCAGCGTCTCGGTCAGCGTGCCGATCTGGTTGACCTTCACCAGCAGCGAGTTGGCGAGGCCCTTGCCGATGCCCATCGCCAGGCGCTCGGGGTTGGTGACGAACAGGTCGTCGCCGACCAGCTGGACCTTGCCGCCGATCTTGTCGGTGAGCGCCTTCCAGCCCTCGAAATCGTCCTCGCCCATGCCGTCCTCGATCGAGAAGATCGGGTAGCGCGCGGCGAGGTCCGCCAGATAGTCGGCCATTTCGACCGGGGTCAGCGACTTGCCCTCGCCGACCATCTCATACTTGCCGTTCTTGAAGAACTCGGTCGCGGCGCAGTCGAGCGCCAGCATCACGTCGTCGCCGGGGGTGTAGCCGGCCTTCTCGATGCTGGTCATGATGAAGTCGAGCGCGTCGGTGGTGGACGAGAGGTTCGGCGCAAAGCCGCCCTCGTCACCGACCGAGGTCGCGAGGCCCTTGTCGTGCAGGCCCTTCTTCAGCGTGTGGAAGATCTCCGACCCGCAGCGCACGGCCTCGGCGAGGCTGGGCGCGCCGACCGGCATCACCATGAATTCCTGGAAGTCGATCGGGTTGTCGGCATGCTCGCCGCCGTTGATGATGTTCATCATCGGCACCGGCAGCAGGTGCGCCGAGACGCCGCCCACATAGCGATAGAGCGGCAGGCCGCGGGCGTCCGCCGCCGCCTTGGCGACCGCAAGGCTCACGCCCAGGATCGCGTTCGCGCCCAGGCGGCCCTTGTTGGGCGTGCCGTCGAGCTCGATCATCGCCCGGTCGACGTCTGCCTGATCCTCGGCGTCAAGGCCCAGCACCGCCTCGGCGATATCGGCGTTCACCGCGTCGACCGCGGCCTGCACGCCCTTGCCCATCCAGCGGCTCTTGTCGCCGTCGCGCTTCTCGACGGCTTCGTGCGCGCCGGTGGAGGCGCCCGAGGGCACGGCTGCGCGGCCGGTGCTGCCGTCTTCCAGCATCACGTCGACCTCGACGGTGGGGTTCCCACGGCTGTCCAGGATCTGACGTGCGTGGATGTCGATGATTGCGGTCACGTAACGATCTCCCTACCTTCTCGGCCGGACGCTGCCGGCGATCGTGCGCAGCCCTATCCGCTCGGCCCTCGCGGGGCAATTCGTGCCGGATCGGGAACCGCCGTCGCCGGCTTTGGTTCTCCAGGCGAACCACGAAGGGAAACGCACGATGAGCGACACCAACCGGACCGACCCGCTTTCGAGCACGGGCCCTAGCGACACCAACGTCGAGTTCACCCCCTCTTCCAGCACCGCCGGTGGCGCGGACGTCAGCTTCGAGCCAGCCGGCAGCGACGAGTCCGTATTCGAGACCGCAGGCACGACCGACACGGGCGGCAGCACCACCGGCACGACGGCGGACAAGGCCAAGGGTACGGCACAGACGCTGAAGGACGAGGCGAACAAGCTGGGCCGCCAGGCGACGGACAAGGCACGCGGCCTTGCCGATGAAGGCAAGCTGCGCGCGACCGGCGCACTCGATGAATTTTCGAAGATGATGGAAGATGCCGCAGGCACCGTCGACGACAAGCTGGGCGAGCAGTACGGCCAGTATGCCCGCTCCGCGGCGCAGGCGCTGTCGGGCTTTTCCGATTCCCTGCGCGACAAGGAAGTCGACGAGCTGATCGAGGACGTGCGCGGCTTCGTGCGCAAGAGCCCGGCGGTCGCGATCGGCACCGCAGCGGCTCTGGGCTTCGTGCTGGCGCGCGTCGTCAAGGCGGGCGTGGACGGCACCGCGGACGCCACCGACACGACCCCGACGGCCTGATCCCGAGCGAGTGGACGCGATGCGCGATAGCAGGAGCGACGCCAGTATCGGCGAACTGATCCAGCGACTGGTCTCTGACGGCCGGACGTGGGTCCAGGCCGAGCTGGCCGTGTGGAAGGCGGTCGCCGCCTCCCGCAAGAACGACGCGATCCTGGGGATTGCCTTCGGCGTCGGGGCGCTGGTGCTCACCTTTGCAGCAATCGGCGCCCTGCTCGTCGGGCTGATCCTGGTACTTCGCGGGCCGTTGGGTAGCGGCGGCGCGACGGCCGTGGTCGTGCTCGTCGCGCTCGCGATCGCCGGCATCCTCGGCAAGATGGCGGCGACGCGGCTGGGCCGCGCCTTTTCGGGAGACGGGCTGTGACCGAACCCCAGGGCATCGCAGCGGCGCGCGCCAACGCGCAGCAGGCCAAGTCCAGGATGCTGGGTACCGTCGACGCGCTGAAGGCCCGGCTGAACCCCGGAACCGTCGCGGAGGACGTGGCCGGCCGGGTCAAGGAACGGGCGTCGGCTGCGGTCGAGCAAGGCGTCGCCGTCGTCCAGCGCGAGCCCCGCGCCGTGGCGGCGGGTGCAGCCGGGCTGTTCGCTCTGTTCATCACGCCGAAGCTGATCCGCAGCCTTCGGCGGCGCTGCAAGCAGAAGCGGGCACGCGCCAAGGTACCAGCCACGGTCGCTAGCCCGGAGCCGCCGCCAGCACCGCCCCCCGTAGGATCCTGACACCATCACTGGGCCGTGATCGGCCCCTAGCAAGGACAAGTGGAATGACCACGAACGGCAACAACACCACGGCTTCGACCAACACGTCCGCGGACACCCAGGGCGACGCAGGCACCCTCGCCCACCTGCGCGAAAGCGCGAGCCACGCCTATGAGAGCACGCGCGAGAGCGCGGCGACGGCAGCGGCGCGTGCGAGCGAGGGTATCGAGGCAAACCCGCTCGCGGTGCTGGCGGGCGGCATCGCGCTCGGCGCCATCCTCGGCGCGCTCCTGCCCAAGTCGGAAAGCGAGCAGAAGGTGCTGGGTCCGCTCGGCAAGCGGCTGTCCGAGACCGCTGCCGCTGCCGCCACCGCCGCTCGCGAGGCCGGCAAGGAACAGCTGACCAGCGCGATCCCCGACAAGGACGCCGCCAAGGAGTCGCTGAAGAAGGCGTTCGGCAACGTCGTCGAGGCGGCCAAGGACGGCGGAAAAACGGCTGCTACCGGTAGCAGCGCGGCCTGATCGCCTCTGCGCCCTTGAGTGCTCGGCTCGAGCCGCTATGCGGCAGTGCAGCACACATCAGGAGCTGACATGAGCAAGATGCATCTCGTTTTCGGTGGCCGCGTCAGCGACCCCCAGACGCTCGACTTCGTCGATCTGAAGGAAGTCGATCTGGTCGGGCTGTTCCCCGACTATGAGAGCGCCGAAAAGGCGTGGCGCGCCGCCGCGCAGCGGACGGTGGACGATGCCGAGATGAAGTATGTGGTGGTGCCGCTGCACCGCCTGCTCGAGCCCGAGCTGAAGTAACGGCAGCCCGAGAGAGCCGACACGAGACGGGGCCGCTTCCGGATTGGAAGCGGCCCCGTTTCTGTTGGTGCGCGGGTGACCCGAAGCGGGTGGCCCCGCCCCGGCCCCTTACAGCGCGAAGCGGGCGGTGATGCGCAGATCGCGCCCCGCGAGCGGGGCATAGTCCTTCAGGTAGCTCGCGTGCCGGCGCGCGACCACATCGAACAGGTTGTTGGCGGACAGAAGCAGACTGGTGGGGTTGTCGCGTCCCCAGGGCTTCAGCGTGAGCGAGGCATTCACGAGCGTATAGGCGCCCGTCTCGGTCTCGTTGGCGGCGACCCGATCCTGCTTGGTGACATGTTCGACCTCCAGGCGGCCCTGGGCGAGCACACCCTGCGCCTCGATGCCGCCGAGCAGGCGGAGCGGCGGGATGCGCGGCACCGGTCCGCCGTTCTTGATCGTGGCGTGGGTATAGTCCGCGACGCCATCCACCACCACCGCGGTGCTGCCGATCTGCGCCAGCCGGGCCGAGGCCTCCGCCTCAAGGCCATAGAAGCGCGCATCAACCTGGTTGTACTGGTACACCGGCAGCCCGTCCTCGAGCTCGCCGGTGGGCTGCTCGTAGATGAAGCCGTCGTACCAGTTATGGTAGGCCGCGAGGCTGAAGTCGAAGCCATCGCCGCCGCCCTTCAGCGTCGCCTCCACGCCGTTGCTGCGCTCCACGCCAAGGTTCACGTCGCCGATCTCGAACGCCTGGGTGCCGGCGTGCGGGCCATTGGCGAAGAGTTCCTCCGCGGTCGGTGCCCGCTCACTGTGCGACAGCGACACGCCGAAGCGCACGCCGCTATTGCCCAGCCCCACGCTCGCACCACCGGCGGCCGAGAAGGCGTTGAAGCTGCGCTCCAGCCGGCCGTTGCCGAGGTCCGCGTCGGGCTGCGCCACTGCTTCGGTGCGCTCGTAGCGACCGGACAGTTCGCCACGCACCGCGCCGAAATCGGCACTCTGGAGGGTGAAGACACTATATTGCTGCGTCTCGTTGCGCGGCAGGAATTTCTCCTCACCGATGACGTTGAGCGTGCGGATCAGCATCTGCGCGCCGGTCGTCCCGCGCCAGCCGCCACGAACCGCCTGCTGCGCTTCCACGCGCGCTTCCAGCCCCTGGCTGTAGAAGGTCGTCCCGACTTCGCCGGTGTCCTCCAGTTCCTGATGGCGATAGTCGGCGATCGCCCCCCGGAAGCGCACCCGGTCGATGAAGCCGCCCGTCTCCACCTCACCGCGCATGTCGAGGCGCGTCTGGCGCATGGCGATCCGAACTGCCTCCGCTTCCTCGCCTGGCTCGATCGCATAGCGGATGGGTACGCCATAGTTGGTGTCGTAATGCGACACGGAGAAGCCGAGATTGCCGCCGTCCGCGACCACCGCCGCACCGCCAGCCACCTGCCAGGTCTCGGCCGAGCTGTTGGGAAGCGTGCCGCTGAGGTTCGCCAGATCGGCGATGTCGGGATCGCTGCTGGCTGCCGCGGCCCGGCGCTGCGGCCCTGCCAGGATGTGACCGCCGGTCTCCAGGTCGTCCGACTTGGTGTAGCTGCCATCGGCGTGGAGGACGACCTTGCCGCCGACCGGCACGTCGATGCTGCCCGAGGCGGTACGCTCGTCCGCGGCCGATCCGTAGCCGACGATGCCGTCGAGATGGACCGGTTCCTCCGGAAGCGTGCGCGGGATGCGGCTGTCGATCACATTGACCACGCCGCCGATCGCCGACGGACCGAACAGCAGCGCCGCGGGACCGCGCAGCACCTCGATGCGATCGGCGATCAGCGGGTTGATGGCGACCGCATGATCCACGCTGGTGGTCGAGACGTCGAAGCTGCCGATCCCCTCGGTCAGCACGCGTGCGCGATCCCCCTGCAGGCCACGCAGGATGGGTCGCGAGGCGCCGGGGCCGAAGCTGCTGGAGCTCACGCCGGGCTGCCGTGCCAGGGTCTCGCCCAGGGTGGACCGCAACGAGCGGGTCAGCGCCTCGCCCGAAAGCACGGTGGTGCCGCCGAGCAGGTCCGCCTTCGGGCGGTCCAGCGACGCCGTGACGACGATGTTGGCGCCGATCTCCTGATGGTTGGGGTCGGTGGTGGTGCCCTGCCCTGCCTGCGCGGCCGCATCCGCCGGGGCGCCGTCGGTCTCTGCCGGGGCAGCATCCGGGCGCGCATGGGCCGGAAGCGCACAGGCGAGCGCAGCACTACCAAGAAGAAGACGAGCAAACGACATCGAGACCCTCCCACAAGCGGACGGCCTCCCCTAGCGGGCAATGATACAACGTCACAAGAGCAGATTCGCCTCTGTGACAAAGTTTTTCTGGTTGAGGCGCCGGCTAGCCCAGGATCCGGCGATAGAGCGCCTCGTACCGCTCGGCCATGCGCTCGACGGAGAAGTGCGCCGCCACTCTCGCGCGGCATGCGGCGCGATCGATCTGGTCGACCCGCGCCACCGCGTCGATCGCCCCATCCAGGTCGTCCACCAGGAAGCCGGTGACGCCATCCTCGATCAATTCCGGCATGGAGCCGCGCCGGTAGGCGATCACCGGCGTGCCGCAGGCCATCGCCTCGACTACGGAAAGGCCGAACGGCTCGTCGAAGCCGATCAGGTGGAGCAGCGCCCGTGCCTGTCCCAGCATCCCGGTCCGCTTCGCGCCGCCAACGGCGCCGTGGTGGAGGACGCGGACGCCATCGATCCCGGGCTCGACCTCCTCGCGCCAATAGCGCTCATCCTGGACGATCCCGGCCATGTGCAATCGCCGGCCGGTCGCCTGAGCGACTTCGATCGCCTCGCGCGGACCCTTGTCGGGGTGCATGCGGCCGAAGAACAGCAGATCGTCGCTGCCCGCCGCATCGAAGGGAAAGTCGTCGATCGGAATGCCGTGGTGGATGGTGGCCGCATAGCGCAGCGCCGGATGCCGGTCCGCGTCACTGATCGCCACGTAGTGCACCCGATCCTGGTAGGGCGCGTACATCGGCAAGATCCGGTCGGAGGAGAAGCCGTGGATCGTGGTGACGATCGGCGTCGACACCAGCCCGGAAAAGGCATGCGCCGGAAAGTCGGCCTGATTGTGGATCAGGTTGAACTCGCCCGCGCGCTCGAACACATGGGCGAGATGGCGGAACTCCCACACCTTCGCGTCGATCGCGGGATCTTCCGAATAGGGTGCGGGCACGACCCCCGCGAGGGTCCCGGAGGTGATCGAGTCGAGGGTTGCGAACAGCGTCACGTTCACGCCGCGCGCGACCAGCGCCTCCGTGAGCAAGCTGGTGACCAGTTCCCAGGGACCATAGTGCCGCGGCGGTGTGCGCCATGCGATCGGCGCCAGCATCGCAATCCGCATCAGGCGGCAGTCCCCAGGATCATTCCTTCATTTCCCCTCAAGCGCAGCAGCGCGCCGGTCGGGCCCGTTGCACCCCCCAGCGTGGAGAGCATTGGGCGACAGCCTGCCGCCCAATGCGGCACGTTCATCTCCACGGGAGTAGCGCCAAGGTTCAGCGCCACCAACACCCGCGTGTCGCCGTCACGCCGCTCATAGGCGAGCAACCTGCCCTCGCCCTCGACGAGGCGCCAGCTGCCGACCGACAGGGCCGGCGTGTTCTTGCGCAGCATCAGGAGCGCGCGCGTCAACGTCCACATCGAGGCGGGATCGTCTCGCTGGACCGCAACGTTGCGGGTCGGGTGATCCGGGTTGAGCGGCAGCCAGGGATCTCCAGTGGTGAAGCCCGCTCTGGCACTTTCGTCCCACGGCATAGGGGTACGCACCGGATCACGACCGCGGCCGGGCTCGCGAAGTTCCTGCGGGTCGACTGCCCGGCCGGGCGGGATCGTCACGTCCGCAAGCGCGAGTTCATCGCCATAATAGAGCGTGGGCGTACCCCGCAGGGTCAGCAGCAGCATGGCCGCGACGCGCGCCTGCGCTTCCCCGACCCGCGTCGCAATGCGGGAGCGATCATGATTGCCCAGCACCCAGTTCGGCCAGCCGCCGGGTGGAAGGGCCGCTTCATATTCCGCGATCCGCTGCGCCAGCTCCGCCGCGTCCCACCGCGCCTCGATCAGTTGGAAGTTGAAAGGTAGGTGCACGCCCGGGCGGGCATTCCCGTAATAGGCCACCAGCCGCTCGACGGGCAGGTAGATCTCGCCGATCAGCACCCGCTCCTGCCCCGTCGCGGCGAACCCGTCGGCGACCGCGCGCATGTCGGCTGCGATGTCATGAACTTCCGGCTGGTCGGTCGAGTGGAGCTGCAGCACCCGGTTCTTCTCACCCGAGCCGGGCAGATAGTTCGGGTTGATCGGATTGTCGGGGAAGTCGGCGTGCTTGATCATGTGCCAGAGCACGTCGATGCGGAAGCCGTCGACCCCGCGCGCGAACCAGAAGCGCAGGACGTCGAGCATGGCGGCCCGCAACTCCGGATTGCGCCAGTTGAGGTCCGGCTGCTCCTTCAGAAAGGCGTGAGAGTAATACTGGCCGGTCGCAGCGTCCCATTCCCACGCCGGCCCACCGAAATCGCTGATCCAGTTGTTGGGCGGACCACCATCGGGCGCCGGATCGCGCCAGATGTACCAGTCTCGCTTCACGGAGCTCCGGGATTGGCGGCTCTCGACGAACCAGGGGTGCTGGTCAGAGCTATGATTGGGCACGAAGTCGAGCAGCACTCGCAGCCCGCGGGCGTGGGCGGCGGCGAGCAGCGCGTCGAAGTCGGCGAGCGACCCGAACCGCGGGTCGATGCCGCAATAGTCCGCCACGTCATAGCCGAAGTCCGCCATGGGCGACGGGAAGATCGGCGAAATCCAGACGGCATCGACGCCGAGCTCGACGAGATAGTCCAGCCGGTCGGTTATCCCTCTGAGATCTCCGATTCCGTTGCCGTCACTGTCCTGAAAGGACCTGGGATAGATCTGGTAGATGGTGGCCGCTTCCCACCACGGCCGCGCTTCTGCCATGAGTACTCCCCGTCCGATCGCCTGCACTCCAAAGCGGTGGCGGGTCGATCCCCGCCACCAGTCACGTCACTCGCCCGAGGAGCGGGTGGCCGTGTGGCCGCCTAGGGCGCTGTCCTGCTCCCGGTCGGCAGTGCTGCCGGCGACATCGGCCTCGCGCTGATCGCCGTCCCGCGGGCCTTTTGGACCGGTGCCGATCGCGTCGCCGGGAGCCACGGGATCTTCGTACCGCTCATGCCCGCGCTTGGTGTCCATGCCGGGCGTGTTGTGGCCGTGCATGCGGATATCGTCCTTGGCCATGATCGCTCTCCTCCTGCGGAGCCCGATCAACGGCCGGCACCCCGCGGAGTTGCAGCATTCGCCCTCCAGACGCGTCGGCTCAGCCGAAGCAGCAGCTAGAACCGCTACAGCGGCGCAAACGGGCCGTTTCGCGAACCCCGCCGCTCGGCTAGGCTGCAGGCTCATGACCCGCTTCACCGTGAACAACCAGCCCGTCGAATATCAACTGGACCCGCAGACGCCGCTCCTGTGGGCGCTGCGCGATGCGTCGAACCTTACCGGCACGAAATACGGGTGCGGTGTCGGAGAGTGCGGGGCCTGCACCGTGGATGTCGACGGAGAGGCGGTGCGTTCCTGCCAGGTCGCGATCGGCGCCCTGGAAGGGACCTTCGTCACCACCATCGAGGGCCTGTCGCGCGACCGCAGCCATCCGGTGCAAGCCGCGTTCCTCGCCTCCAACCTGGGCCAGTGCGGCTATTGCATCCCCGGCCTGGTCATGGCGACGGCCGCGTTGCTGCGGACGAACCGCGATCCTTCGGATGCCGCGGTCGCCGAGGCGCTGACGAACCTCTGCCGCTGTGGCATCCAGCCGCGCCTGACGGAGGCCGTCCGGCGGGCGGCGCGGCTTGCCCGGGGCGACGAAACGCTGGAGCCGGCGCCCAAGCCCGGCACCGACCATGACGAGGCGGCACGCGCGGTGCCGGCGCTCAGCCCGCGCTGATCCTTTCAGGCGGCTGTCACCCGAGTTCAGCCGCGGCTCATCGCGCAAGGTCTATCTGCGGATCAACGTAACCGGCGGGTCCGGTTGGGAGAGCCGCAGTGACCAAGTTCTTGTTGATGGGGTTGATGGCAGCCACCGCGCTGGTGCCTGCATCGGCATGGGCGCAGGACCGGGGCGATCGCCCCCGGCGCGAAGCGCGTGAGGCGGGCCGCCCTGCACCGCAGCGCGTTCAGCGCGATGCTCCGCGCGAGCGCCCGCAGCCCCAGCGCAACTTTCAGAACGAGCGGCCGCAGCAGGCGCGTCCGCAGATGCCGCAGCGGGATTATCAGAACCAGCGGCCGCAGCAGGCGCGTCCGCAGATGCCGCAGCGCGACTTCCAGCGAGAACGCCCGCAGCGGCGCGAAGAGTTGAGCCGGCGCCCGGAACGCCCGGCTGGCTTCGATCGCCCCCGCGGCGACGGGCAGCAGCGGTGGCAAGGTGGCGACCGGCGCCCGGACGGCCGCTTCGATCGTCCCGATCCGTGGCCGGGCAACCGGCCGGACGTTCGCGGCAACGACGGTCGCCCCGATCGTCCGGGGGTCCAGCCCGGTCGTCCAGGCGGCAATTGGGAAGGTCGCGACCGTCGTCCCGGCGACCGCTTCGATCGCAACGATCGTCGTCCGAGCGACCGCTTCGACCGGAATGACCGCCGGCCCGATCGCGGATACGATCGGAACGACGGCTGGCGCAATCAAGGCCGCGACCGGCAGGACTGGAACGATCGCCGTGGGTGGAGCCGCGGCTGGCGCGACGACCGCCGGTACGACTGGGACCGGTATCGCCAGGCGAACCGCAACGTCTATCGCCTTCCGCGCTACTATCCGCCGTCCGGCTACCATTACGGGTATCGCCGCTTCTCGGTGGGGCTGACGCTCGGCTCGATGCTTTACGGATCGAGCTATTGGATCAACGACCCGTTCTACTATCGCCTGCCGCCGGCGTACGGCCCCTACCGCTGGGTCCGCTACTATAACGACGCGCTGCTGGTGGATCTGGAGACCGGCGAAGTGGTCGACACCGTCTACAACCTGTTCTGGTAACGGGATCGATGCGAGCGGGTCCGGCAGGCGACTGCCGGGCCCTCTTGCGTTCGCCGACACCTTGTTCGAAGGAACGGTGCCATGAAGGTGCAATCGACCCGTCCGCATGGCTCCCCGTCCCCGGTTCGGGCAGAGTTCGGGACCCGCGTCGCCGAGCGGCTCAAAGCCAATCCGAACGTTCGCCCCGCCAAGACGGAGGCAGCCCAGATGTTCGTCCATCCGGACTTCCTGAGCCCGGACGAATGCGCGATGCTGATGCGCACCATCGACGCGGGCAGCCGCCGCTCGACGCTGCTCACCGAATCCAACGATCCCAATTTCCGCACCAGCGACAGCTGCGACCTCGACCGCTGGTCCCCGGACATTCAGCCTCTGGACGAGCGGATCGCAGACCTGCTCGGCATCGAGCCGCAGTTCGGGGAGACGATGCAGGGGCAGCGCTATGCGCCCGGCCAGCAATTCCGAGCGCACCACGACTATTTCCACGAGGGCGAGCGCTATTGGGCCGACATGGAGCAGCAGGGCGGGCAGCGGACCTGGACGGCGATGGTGTTCCTGAACACCGTCGAGCAGGGCGGCGCCACCTGGTTCCCGCAGGCGGGCGTCCGCTTCAAGCCCAACGCCGGCCAGCTCGTCGCCTGGAACAACATGAACCCGGACGGCAGCCCCAACAAGCTGACCCTGCACGAGGGGATGGCGGTGGTACGCGGCACCAAATACATCATCACCAAGTGGTTTCGCGAGCGTCCCTGGGTCAAGTGATGGAAACGACGGCGATTTCCATCCTCCTCCGGTTGGCGTAAGCGCCGCCCATGCGTCCCGTTCTGAACATTCACCGCTCGATCCTCGGGCAACCCTGGCGCTGGCGCGGCTTGGCCGCAGACCCGTGCGACGCGAGCTTCGCGCCCGACGACCTGATCACCCAGCTGCTACTCGCCCGCGGCTGCACGCGCGAGGCGCTGGAGGCCCATCGCAGCCCCAGCATCCGCGGCTTCATGCCCGATCCCTCGATCTTCCGTGACATGGACAAGGCTGCCGACCGCCTCGCCGATGCCGTACAGGCGGGTGAGCAGGTCGCGATCTTCGGCGACTATGACGTCGACGGGGCGACTTCGGCAGCGCTGCTGATCCTGCTTTTGCGCCAGCTGGGGATCGAGCCGCGGGCCTATATCCCGGACCGGATGACGGAGGGCTATGGCCCCTCGGGTCCGGCGCTGCTGCGGCTGAAGGAAGAAGGCGCGAGCCTGATCGTCACGGTGGACTGCGGCGCCCAGGCGTTCGAGGCGCTGGATGCTGCACGCGAGGCCAAGGTCGACGTGGTGGTGGTCGACCATCACAAGTGCGCAGCCGCCCTCCCCTATGCGCATGCGCTGGTGAACCCCAATCGCATGGACGAACGCGAGGGTGCCGAGCATGGGCACCTCGCAGCCGTCGGCGTCGCCTTCCTGCTGGGAGCAGCGCTGCTGCGCACGCTCAGGACGCGGGGTTGGTTCACCAGCCGCCCGGAGCCCAAGCTGATCGAGCTTCTGGACCTCGTCGCTCTGGGTACCGTCGCCGACGTCGCGCAGTTGCGCGGGCTGAACCGCGCCTTTGTCGCCCAGGGGCTCAAGGTCATGGCGCAGCGCCGTAACCTGGGGCTGGCCGCGCTGATCGAGGCGTCCAGGCTGACGCGGGCGCCGACCTGCTCGGACCTGGGCTTCGCGCTCGGGCCGCGGATCAACGCGGGCGGGCGCGTCGGCCGATCGGACCTGGGCGTCCGGCTGCTCACCACCCGGGATCGGGACGAAGCGCGCGCGATCGCCGAGGAACTGGACCGGCTGAACGAAGAACGCCGCGCCATCGAGGCGGTGGTGCAGGCCGAGGCTGAAGAGCGCTGCGTCCAGCAGCAGGACCGCGGCGTGGCGGTGGTTTCCGGGCGCGGATGGCACGCCGGCGTGATCGGCATCGTCGCAGGCCGGCTGAAGGAAAAGCTCGGGCGCCCCGTCCTGGTGATCGCCGTGGACGAGAATGGCGTCGGCAAGGGCTCGGGCCGGTCGATCGCGGGCGTCGACCTGGGCGCGGCGATCCTCTCGGCGAAAGACAGCGGACTCCTTCACGCTGGCGGCGGCCATGCCATGGCGGCGGGCGTCACCGTGGCCGAGGACACGATTCCAGCGCTCGCCGACTACCTGCACGACAGCCTCGCCGACGCCGTGGAGCGCGCACGCGGCGAACGCGCGCTGCTGTTCGACGCGGTGCTCGCCCCCGGCGGCGTGAACCCGATGCTCGTAGAGGCTCTGGAGGTGGGTGGTCCCTACGGCGTTGGCTGGCCCGCCCCGCGGGTGGCAGCCGGCCCGGTGCGCGTGATCCGCGCGGATACGGTCGGCAACGGCCATGTCCGGCTGACGGTCGCCGGAGACGACGGGCGGAGCCTGAAGGCCGTGGCGTTCCGGCAGGCGGACACGCCGCTCGGCATGGCGCTGCTCGGCGCGCCGCCCCACCGCCGGCTATGGCTCGCCGGGCGGGCCAAGATCGATGACTGGGGCAGCCGCCCCGCCGCCGAGCTCCACGTCGAGGACGCTGCCTGGGCCGATTGATGGACCCGAAACAAAAATCGCAAACACCCGCTTGACCGCCCGGCAGCATTTCCCTAGTTCGCCGCAACCGGCAACGGCCCCTTCGTCTAGTGGTTAGGACGCGGCCCTTTCACGGCTGAAACACGGGTTCGAGTCCCGTAGGGGTCACCACGTTGAAAACAAACGATTTTCTCGGTGGTGAAAGAGCGGTTAGGTAAATCCAACCGGCTCGGTTAGGTAAACGAAAACGGGGCGGTCTCACGACCGCCCCGTTTCGATTCCAGCTTCTACCTAACCGGCGTCAAGCCACGAGACGAAGGTCTGGGCGCTCCTGTCCCGGCTTGATGGTGCTCATGCGGTTGCTGACGCCACGGGCCAGCTTACGCTTCGCGACGCCGCGTGTGTAATGAACCACAGTCTGAATATCCATTCCACAGATCGCGCTGATCTCGTGCGGCGTAGCCTCCACCTCGGCCAGATGACAGGCGGCCAGCTTGCGGAGCCCGTGGAACTTGTAGCGGGTCTCCCGCTTCTCCTCGCCGCCCTTGGTGATCGTGTCGAAGTAGCCGAGCTCCAGCATGAGGTGCTTCAAGCGGTCCTGGATCTGGTCGGGCTTCGGGAACGGTCGCCCAAGCCTGTTGTAGAGCACGGTCGGCGCTGTCGGTGACGCCGGGAACCCCTCCACGATCGCCGCCAGAGCCGGGTGGATCGGGATGAACACCTCAACGCCCGTCTTCTGCTGGACGAGACCCATGGGCTCGCCGGCGCGAGCGCAGCTCAGAAGCTCCTCGCGCTCGATCCTGATGCAGTCGCTGATACGCTGACCCGTATAGACGCCTAGCTGGATCGCCAGGCGCAGCATGTCACTCGACATGTCCACCGCGCGCTCAAAGACGTCGTCAGGCCATGGCAGCCGTTCGCCTGTATCCGGCCGCTCCGCGTCGCGCGCCGGGTTATACTTGTCCTTCCGGTAACCGCGACGGATACCCAGGTCGATCAGGTCCGCGAGGTATTTGAGGTAATTGAGCGTCTTGCCGGGGAACTGAGCCATGTCGGGCTGGTCGATACGGCGATCGACGTCAGCCGGCTCCAGGTCGGCAACGAGCTTGTCTCCCCAATCCGCGATGATGATCCGATAGTAGCGGTCCACGTTGTCACGGGTGCTCGGGGCCATTTCGCGATACGCTCGAGACTTCTCGGCCTCGTGGACGAGCGCCTTGAAGCTGTTGGTGATGTAGTGGCGGTTCGGGCCGCTGGTTTCTGGTTGCTTCTTCGCCTTCTTCCTTGCCTCGTGGGCGTTTCTCAGCGGCCCATAGACCGCTGCAAAATCGGGGTGACGGGGGTTCGGGAGGGGAGTGTAGGATGTCTTCCCGTCCGAGCCCTTGACCGCGAAATACAGCGTGCCCTTCTGCCACTGGCAGTATTTTACCTTCGTCCGTTCCATGTCGCCTCCCTCCCGCGCGCCAGCGCTCAAGCGAGACCGGAGCGCTTATCGAGATACCGATCCAGGACACGCAGGTCCCAGAGCGTGTTGCCACCATCCCGGATAGGAGCGGGGTAGCTGTGTTGGCCAACACGCGCCAAGAACTTGCTGCGCGACACGCCCATGTAAAGGGCGGCGAGATCCGCGGAGAGCATCCGCGGGACAAACGGCAGCACCTTCGGGGTGTCAGAGGTCGAACTCGATTCGCTCATGGTGTGTGTCAGTTACTATGCACCCCACGCCGCGTCAAGAGTGTGCGTGCCACTTCGCACAACCGGGTCCAGAAGCTCCCGTTTAGGAGTTGCCAAAGCACTTGAACGTCTCCCAGGCCGACCGGCCATTGAACGCGCGCCGGATCAGATACGACCGCAGCACCGACGTGATCGTGAACAGTCCGACGAAGCCCATCTGCTGCGATACGGCCATGTGGACGCCCATGATCCAGTTGATGACGGGGATCATCACCATGCTGGTCACGAAGCCCAGGGCGACGTTGCACGCCGCCTCCATGAAGCTGTCGATCTTCGACTGCTGAGTCATTCCGCCATCACCGCGCGCAGAATACCCTCGGTCACGCCCGCAGCCTTGAGCATCTCGAACAGGGTGCCGAGCTTTTTGCTGGCGATCTCGACCAGCTCATGATCGTCCCGCGGTGTCTCGATGCCGAGCTCTCCCAGCTTGATCGCCAAGGCCTCGCATGCGCAATCCATTTTGCCGCGATAGTCGCGCAGGAACTGGTTGCTCTCGCTCATGCTGCGCTCGCCTCGTCGGGCTGCCCGTCGTTGAAGATGACCGGCAGCTGGATGCCGCTCTTGTCGAGCGCCAGCGGGATCAGGAACGCGAGGTTGCGAACGGTGGCGTAGGCCCCTGCCCGCAGCGCGTTCACCGGGAACCACTTGACCTCCTCGGTCTCCTGGGTCGCGACGCGGTGCCAATCGTCCGAGAACGTGCGTAGCATGTGGACCACGAAGTCCGGGCCGACCAACGTGGCGAACTCCTCCCAATCGGCCGGCTGCGTCTCGACTCCCGCCTCCTCGTGGAACTCGCGCGCCTGCGCGGCATGGACGCTCGCGTCCTGCGGCTCGATCTTGCCGCCGACACCATTCAGCAGACCCGCCTGCCACGCTGGGCGGTTCTTGCGGACAAGCACCACGAGAGCGCCGGTGGGGTCGAACATGAAGCCGCAGACGTACCGCGCAATGGCGGGGTTCGTTTGGATCGCGCGTTCAGCCAGATAGACGTGTCCGCCCGCGCAGCGATCGCGCGTGGGGATGCCTCGCGTTCTCGTGACGCCTGGCTCACCGCAGCCCGTGACAGGGCAGAAGCCATAGGGGTTCTGGAGTGCGGTCACTTGCACTGCTCCGGGGTCTCGTGGGTTGATACTCGCTCGCGCACGCATGCGTAGAACTGGCGCAGCGCATTGAAGCGCACCGCGAGCTCGCCGTAGAGCTTGGCCGTCACCGGCTGGTCGATCGCGAGTGTCCCCATCGTGCCGTCCGGCAGCTGGCCGAGCGGCTTGGGGTCGCGGTCGATCTCACCTGGGATTGCTGGCAGCGATACCGGCGTCGACGTCGACACGCGCAGCATTGGCTGCGTCGAGCACGCCGTCAGAGACGCGGCAATCGCGATAGCGAGGGTCGCTCGCGACTTCATTCTGAATCCTCTCGATCTGGGGCGTGACCTTGAGGTCGATCGCCTGGGTTCGCTGGGTTGCGAGCACCCCCATAACGGTGCCCATCAGGTTCAGCGCCGCGTTGTCGTGCTCGGTAATCTTGTTGGCGGCCTCGATATGAGCCTTGAACTGCGCCTCCGCGGTGACGAAGCCGCGCTTCTCGGCCTTCTCGACCAAGTTGTCGCGCCAGGTGGTGAAACCCCACCATGCAGCACCGACTGCGAGCGCGATCGCAACGGGCTTCCAGAAGGGCTTCACGACAGCCCATACGGGCGCCAGGGCAGCGAGACCGACCATCAGTGCGTCACCCGGTCTACAGCGACCAGCTGGGGCAGCTCGGTGCCCTCCAGGTGTGCTTGAAGGGTCACGATCGCGTGGCGTAGCGTGTCGGCCTCGCCGGAGGCGGCGTTGTCGTTGATGAGGAACAGCGGGGCGCCGCCGTGCGTGCGCTGGGCCAGCACGGTCATGAAGTTCCGGGCTGCGTCGACCACGGCAGTCGCTTCCTCCAGGTGCGCGACGACGGTCTCCAGAACATCAGTCTGGGCGTCATACGCTTCCTGGAGTGCGACCGCCGCGTCCTCTCCAACCTCTTGCGTGTCGGCGAGCTCTGTCATGGCGGCCGAGAAGGCGCAAAGCGGCAGCGGGTCCACACCCTCGTAGGAGAGCGTTTCATCGGGGCGCACCGCACGCCATGGGATCAGGGACATGAGACTACGCATTGGTGACGAGCTCCGGCTGCATGACGGTCGCCGCGTCGATCTGCTTGGCCGCCGAGAGGAGCGCTCCGGCGATCATCACCAACAGCGGGCGACCCAGGGTCGGGTCGATGGCCTTGGCGAGAGTCTCGGTGCGCGCCGCGTGCTCGGCGGCCAGGGTCGACATGACGTCGTCGGAGACGTTGTGATCGTTGAGGAGACCGATGTCGGTCTGGAGGATGCGCTCGCGCGCGTCGGCGCAAATCAGGTCGCGGCTCATGCGATGTAGCTCGCGGCCATCTCGTCCTGCTGGCGCTGCTTCCAGTATTCGCGAAAGTCGACGCCCAGGTATGTCGCGCACGCTTCGATGACCCGGTACTCGAAGGTCCAAAGCGTGCTGTCGTTCCTGATCCAATCGTCAACCCCGGCGGGGTCATATTGGTCGAAGTCGTGCGTCGAGTTGGGCCGGCGGGGATCGTGGATTGCGATCGTAAGCCCGCCGGCCGCTCGAATTGCATGGGCCTGCCCCATGCGCACACTCCCGAAGCTGACCAGAGAGCCGGGCGCGACTGATGCGATCGCGCGCTCCATCCAGTAGTTCGGGCCGTGTTCCGTCTCATATTCCTTGCCCAGGTCACCGAGAGCCTGGCGCACCGTCACGGTGTCGTCATTGTCGGGCCGGGAAACCAGCTTCGCCTTGCCTTCCTGGGTCGACACCTCGTCCCAGGTCAGACCGTAGCGTTCCATGGTGAGCCGACGAAGGGGCTCGCTGTCGTCGACAGCCTGGACGCCAAGGGGCTCCAGGAAGCGCTGCGCGGTGCTCTTGCCGTGCTGGGGATGACCACAGATCCCAATGATTTTCACGGTGGCGCTCATGCCGCAGTCGCTTCCTGGGTTCGTCGATCGCTTACGCGGTCAGCGCAGCGATGTTGGTGCGGGCGCGCGCGGCACGCTCGGCTTCGGCGGTTGCAGCGGCAGCCTGGGCGGCCAGCTTGTCGGCCTGCTCCTGGAGAGCCTTCGCCTTCGCGGCCTGCGCGGCCTCGGCGGCGGCGAGCTTGGCGGTGACGGTCGTCAGGACCGACACGATGGTGTCGACGGACTTGGTCGGCAGCAGGCGGGCGACCAGCCCCGCGAAGAAGTCGTATGCGTTCATGATGTTGCCCTTCTCACTCGATTGCGTCATTTCGCTTCGGTGAGGTTGTGTGTAATGACACACACAGATGGGCGCAAGCGCTATTTTTCGCCAGGGCCAGAAAGTGCGTCGATCAGCAGCTTGCGCTGCGCATCATCGAGCTTGTCGATCGAGCGCAGCAGCCCGCGCACCGCCTTGGGCAGCGCGTTGATGGCCTCGATCTGCCCCTCGATCCGCGTCTTGATCTCGTCTTCCGGCATGTGCAGCAAGCACACGGAGTAGATGTCCGACTTGCGCACGCCCAGCCGCTCGGCCAGCGCGTCAACCCGCTCGGCGGCGGCAATGCTGATCTTCGCGCTAACGGTCTTGGTGGCGATCGTCTTGAACAGGTTCATGCAGCCATCCCTACCGGCATCGGGCGCTGGAAGCCCAGGCCGGCGAAGTCGAAGTCCTTACCGCGCGCCAGGATGCCATCCGAGAAGCCGGCCGTCTGCTCGACGATCGCACGACGCGCCTTGGCATGCTTGACGAGGTGCTTGTTGTTGCCGTCCTCAAAGTCGACGATGAAGGCGAAGTTCGGGGTGTGATACTTCTTGCGGAGCGCGCGGCCGATGCGCTGGCGCACCGCGACCTCGGCCTTGCCGCCGCCGGCCATGATGAGGATCTGGAGCGCGGGCACGTCGACGCCCACGTCAATGATCGTCGAGCCGATGACATAGTCGTATTCGCCGCTCGCGAGCTTCTTGAGCGCGTCCTTACGCTTGTCGTTGCCACTCTCGCCGAAGATGAACGCGCCCTTGAGGCCGCACTGTTTCAGCATGTCGTGCAGGATTTTGCCGTGCTTCTGGCGCTTGACCAGAATACCGACCGGCAGCCCCCAGCGCGAGCCGCGGATGGTCTCGGCGCAGACGTGCTTGTTGCGCGTCATGTTGTTGACGATCCCGAGATCCTCGGCCTTCTGCCAGGCGGTCGCGCGCCGCAGCGTCGGCGGCTGCTCCTTCGCGCCGATCGGGATGTATTTGAAGAACGGCTTCGCGAGGATGCCGCACCCGATCAGATACTCCTCCGTCACCCGCAGACGGATCGGGCCGAAGCGCGCGATCAGGCGAAGGTCGGACTCGCCGTCCTTCATCATTGGGGTTGCGGTGAGCGCCAGGCGGTAGTGGGCGTTCCGGCACTTGCCGAGCACGTCGTAATAGCCGTTGCCGCCGGCCTCGTGCGCTTCTTCGCCGATCACGAACTCGACGCTGTCGAGGAAAGCGATCGCCTCGTCATAGCGACGCTGCCAGCGCTCGGTCGCGCGCTTCTTCTCGTCGAGGGTCGATGTCAGGGGCAGCTCCAGCGGGGCGATGCGCTGCGAGAGCGTGGGAACCATCGCGCACACCACGTCGCCCGAGGTGTCCCAGGCGCTGTCGCCCACATAGCTGACCGTGAAGCCCTTGAGCTTCGACGCGATCTCGGTGCCTAGCTTGGCGAGCAGCTGATCGTCGGAGAGCTTGGCAAGGATCGCCTTGCCCATCTCGTCAAGCGCCTCGCCCATCTGGTAGAGCAGTGCCTGGCGCGTCGTGACGAACATCGTCTTGCGGCCGATACGCGTGATGCACAGCGCCGCGACGCGCGACTTACCACCGCCGGTAGCGATCTGCGCGATGTAGCTGCCGTGCTTCTCCAGGATGCGTACCGCCTTGAACTGGTATTCGCGGTTGGGGTCCGGCGCATGCTCGTCGACGATCGGGCACTCCTGGGTCGGCATCGGCCCGAGCGGTGCCGGCAGGGGCTTGCGAACCTGCTGGACCTCCCAGCCCTCGTTCTGGAGGGTGGCGATCGCGGTCGCGACAAAGCCCGCCGGGAAGCGACCGCTGGTCCAATCGTAGAGGGTCGAGCGGCCATCCCAACCGCCGGAGCGGCCAGCATCGGTGTGCTCGTAGCCGTCCACGATGAACGACATGGCATCCGACAGGGCCAGCTTGGTCGGGTCATCAATGCCCTCGACCTTGGCAACGACGGGGTTTGAGAGAACGCGCGCAATCTTTGTCATCGCTCACATATTACCGTTTTGAGCTTACCTTGTCGAGTGCATACTAACACACACAATGTCGTTTCGACTTACCCAATCAGGTCAGATTGTGGCTTCCTACACATGGCAAATGAGTGTAGGATGACACGCACGAAAGAGAGGTTGCCGACCTGATGAATTACGAGATGCGAGACCCTCGCACGATCGAGCCGAGTCCCTGGAACGCCAACGTGGTGTCCCATGAGAACGAGGAGAAGCTTCGCGCGTCGATCGAGCGTCACGGGATGTTCAAGCCGATCCTGATCCGCGAACTGCCGAGCGGCACCCTGGAGTGCATCGGCGGCTGGCATCGAGCCGAGCAGGCGACCGAGCTCGGCTATGCCGAAGTGCCCTGCATGAACCTCGGCGAGATCAGCGACGAGAAAGCCAAGGAGATCAGCCTGGCCGACAACGCGCGCTACGGTATCGACGACACGCTCAAGCTGTCCGAACTGCTGGCCGACCTGGACACGGGCGAGCTGTCGATGGTCCTGCCCTGGAACCAGCGTGACATCGCCGCCATCACCGCCAGCCTGTCGGTCGACATCGACGACTTGGACATCGACGAGCCGGTGCTGCCCGACGAGGAAGACGACGGCGAGGACGAGGCGCCCGCGCCCAAGGTCACCAAGACCCACCAGACGCTGCGCTTCCGCAACACGCTGGGGGACGCTGCGCGCGTCTCCGACCTCATCACGAAGACGATGCAGGAACAGGGCTTCACCAAGGAGGACGACCTGACGAACGCGGGTGACGCCCTCGCCTTCCTGCTGCTCAAGGACAACGGCGATGCCGAGTAATCTCGAAGACGACATCGAGCCCAAGTTCGGCTCTGAGTGCTCCGACTGCAAGTTCGTCAATCGGCCGCGCACCTGCCGCGGCTGCGACTTCGGTGAGCTGTTCGAGGAGGCCGAACCCGAAGGCCTCGATTCCATTTTTGCGCGTTGAGGTGCATGGTGAGTAACACACACACGTCCGACCCCTACGATCTGGTCAAGCTGCCCACCGAGATGTGGGCGATCGACAAGGTCAAGCCGTATGCGAAGAACACCAAGGTTCACTCGCCGGCTCACATCGCCAAGCTCAAGGCGAGCATCCGGGCCGATGGCCTGTTCGACGCGCTGATCGTCGACTTCGACGGCGTCCTGATCGCCGGGCACGGCCGCTACGAGGCGCTGGTTGCGCTGGGCCACACCACGGTCCCGGTGAAGCATGCTGCGCACCTGTCGAAGAATCAGGCTGACGCCGCGCGCATCGCGCACAACAAGACGGCGTCCACCGAATATGACAGCGGATTCATGGCCGAGGAGCTCCAGCGTCTGATGGACGCCGACGACGTGGACATCGCCGCGCTCGGCTTCGACGAGCACGAGCTGGACTTCCTGGTCGAGGATCTGGGCGACATGAACGTCGGCGCGATCTCGACCGACCTGGACGCCGACATCGACGCGCAGGACGCCGAGACCGAGGAGAAGGTCGCCAAGACGGACGCCAGCAACGAGAAGCTGGTCAAGGCCCTGGGCTTCAACGAGGTGCCGATTGCCGCGGTGAAGGACGTTCGCCGCTTCCTCGCCAAGATCGAGGCCGGCACCGGGCTCAAGGGCGCCGAAGCGTTCGTGGAGTTCTGCCGTGGACAGTGAGCAGCTATGCCTGTTCTGCCAGGGAGCGTGCGCCTGCAACGAGCAGATGATCTGCGCCGCTGATGCTGACAACATCCAGCTTGGTGTGACCACCCGCTGCACAGGCTGCTGCGATGAGCCCCGCCAGTGCGCTCGCTGCGCCAAGATCGACGCGGGCGAGGTTATGGTCGAGGTCGACATCGACACCCACAACGTCGTCGGCATTTTTGATCGCCGACCTGTCGCGGGCACGCTCCAGGATATCGAGGACAAGCCATACAAGGACGAGGTCGTCGAGATGCTGGAGGATCTGCTGGCGCGCGCCCGGCAGGGCGAGTTCACCGGCATGGCCGCGGTGCTCGACGGCGACGAGGGCCTGGTGACGCTCGCAACGCTTGGGGCTGTCGAAGATCCGATCATCTACCTGGGTGGCCTCGCGCGCGTCGCCCACAACATCCAGCGGCAGAACGACGATGAAGATTGAGCTGAACAAGTCCTTCTCCAGCCGCACCGAGCGGTCGGAGCGTGTCATCAAGGTCGCCGAAGCGTTCGGCCTCGGGCTCGAGGATCGCGAGTTCACCGTGCTCGACCAGGTCGAGGTGGACGTGAACCCCGGCGACGTCGTCTACATCTGCGGGCAGTCAGGTGCCGGC
Organism: Sphingomonas sp. ACRSK; assembly: GCF_022346685.1. NCBI lineage: Bacteria > Pseudomonadati > Pseudomonadota > Alphaproteobacteria > Sphingomonadales > Sphingomonadaceae > Sphingomonas > Sphingomonas sp. ACRSK. The sequence continues at coordinate 68,812 of NZ_JAKRNR010000020.1, forward strand.
AAGTCCGTCCTGCTGCGCGAGCTGGCTGCCAAGCTGGCGCAGGCCGGACAGGCGGTCGCCAACATCGACCAGGTCGAGCTCCAGCCGGACAAAGCCCTGATCGACCAGGTCGGCGAAGACGGTCTGGCGGATGCGATCCGCCTGCTGTCGGTGGCGGGCCTGTCCGACGCTTACCTCTACATCCGAAAGCCCGGTGAGCTGTCGGACGGTCAGCGCTATCGCTTCCGCCTGGCGAAGCTGGTCGAAGGCGGGTGCGATGTGTGGGTGGCCGACGAGTTCGGCGCCGTGCTCGATCGCGTCACCGCGAAGATCGTCGCCTGGAACCTTGCCAAGGTTGCCCGTGCGCACGGGAAGACCCTGATCGTCGCTACCACCCACACTGACCTCCAAGAGGAACTTGCCCCGTCCCTCACAATAACGAAAAGGTTTCACGATCGAATCAAGGTTGAACATGCCAGCGCCTGACCACCGTTTAAGCAAAACGTCCGAGTATTACAGCTGGAACGCGATGATGCAGCGCTGCTGCAACCCGAACCATCACTCGTTTGATCGCTACGGTGGCGCTGGCATCCGTGTAACGCGGCGCTGGCGACGCTTCGAGAAATTTCTCGAAGACATGGGGCCGAAGCCATTCAAAGGAGCCAACCTCGACAGGATCGACGGCAAGAAGGGCTACATGAAGACGAACTGTCGGTGGGCAACGCCCGCTGACAATCAGAACAACAAGAGCTCCAATCACGTCGTTGAATGGCGAGGCGAACACATGACCCTTTCGCAATGGGCCGATCGAAACAGTCTCGATCGCGGCTTGGTCTACAATCGTCGTCGTCGCGGCTGGTCGCTCCAAAAAATCCTCAACACCCCAATCGACACCACCCGCCGTAGGAGGGGCTTGTGATGACTGACACGCACATACGATCGCTCGACGTGGGCGTCAACCCCGATTTGCGGTGGGAGGCGCACCGGGTCGCGTCGCCGCGGCCGAAGCTCTCGCTGATCGACGACATGACCGTGCAGCGCGGCACGATCGAGGATTGGCGCACCCTGGAGGCGCTCCACTACAAGCAATCCGGCAGCCTGCCGGCGGGCAGCCACCACTTCACGCTCAAGCTCGGCGACGAGCTGATCGGCGTGCTGGTGATGGCCTCGCCGAAGCTGCTGCTCAAGGAACGTCACGTCGTCCTGCCGAAGCTCAAGCCCACCGGCCAGGACAACAAGATGACGAACCAATACCGGATGAAGTGGATCAACGCCAACATGTCGGTGGTGGCGCGAGTAGTTGTGGACACGATGTATCGAGGCGCGGGCCTCGCTTATCGGTTCACCAACATCGCGAGCCGAATGGAGGGCAAGCGGTTCATCGAGATCCAGAGCTCCATGTCGAAATACAACATGTTCGCTCACAAGGCTGGCTTCCAGTTCGTCAAGCCGATGCGGTCGAACATGTATGACGTCGGCATCAAGTTTTTTCGCTCGACTTTCGACAGCGACCCGGCCGATCTGGAGGCGATCATCGACGAGGTGATGGGCAAAGATCCGATCGAGCGCGCCGCGATCGAGGCCGCGACGAAGGAGTTCTACTACGGGCACTCGGCCCTGGAGAAGACGGGCAAGTCGCTCGGCGGCGTCGGGGAGGCGCGCGTCGCGAAGATGAGCCTGCGCGACTGCGTCCACGCCTTGCAGCAGATGGTCCTCGCCTCCCCGCTCTACGGGATCTACACGAACCCGGACGTCGGAACGCCCCTGCCCGCGGCGCTGCCGATCACGGCGTTCGACCGCCAGGCGCCGGCCGCGAAGCTGGTGATCTGATGGCCCTAACGCCCTACACCGACAAGCGCCGCGGTGTCATGATGACCGCCAAGCAGCACGCCGTCCTCAAGGCCCTCGTAAAGGGTAATTCCGACGGCTCGCTGCTCGACGTCTGGCAGCTGATCGAGGCGACCGCGCCCGGCACAACGCGCGGCGCCATGATCTGCACCCTCCGACACCTGGTCGCGCACGGGCTGGTGCGGGAAGACGAGCTGGTCATCCGCCGGTCCCGCAAGGTCAGAACGCTCGCCGCGACTGATGCTGGGCGCGATCTCGTTCGCCCCGCAGCGCTCCCCGCCGGCGCGAGTTCGAGCAAACCGTGAACCCCCTAGCGCGCGCCCGCGTGTATATATAACCCCGCGTAGCGCGTGGGCGCGCATCCATAAGAATCAAATAATAACTAATATAATTAGATTCATGAATCAGATTCGATTCAATGAATCAGGTATCCCTCACTTCGTTCGGGATACCGAGCGACGCTTCGCATCGCTCTTTTCATGTCAAAGAACCGATTCGGCCCTAATTGGGATCGAGACAGAAACCGATCTCGGAGTTCAGCGAAGCCAGCGGTGGTCAACCCCCGCGGTGGGCTCGCTCTTGCGTCAAGCTGGGTTTGTGTGTTAGGTTACACACAATGCGCATCGACCTGTCCCTTTCTGTTGCCCCCGGAGTGCGATAGGTCGTGGCTGCGCAGTCTCGTTTGTCCCCGTCCGATTGGGCTACCGTGGTCACGCTCTACGAGCGCGGCGAGAAGAACCTCCGCGAGCTTGCCGACCAGTTCGGCGTCAGCCCGCAAGCGATCCAGAAGGGCCTCAAGGCCCGCGGCATCGAGAAGGGTTCGCGGCTCGATGAGGTGACGAACGAGGTGGACGACGCTGCGCGCCGGGAGCGCGAGCGCAAGGTTCAGAACGCCGGCCTGGCGGTCGAGCAGTATGCCAAGTGGTATGAGGCTCTCGCCAAGCTGACGATGAACAAGGTCATCACGGCCAACACCAACGGGAACATCGCGACCGTCAACGCCGAAGTCCTGACGCTCAAGAACGCCACCGCCGTCGTCGAGAAGGCGCGTCGCGAGAGCTGGGACATCCTGGGGATCGAAGATCTGCTGGGTGAAGGCGCCGAGCTGCCCGACCTCAACGTCGGCGAATACAGCGAGGACGAGCTGGAAGCGATCCGCCAGGGCAACGAGGAATCCTACCTCGAAGGCCTGGAGGATGAACCCGCACAGGACGACCAGGGCGACGACGACAGCCGAGAGGGCTAGTCGCCATGAGCTACTTCCCGGTCCCCAAGATCGACCTCAAGCTGCACCACGGCCAGGCAGCAGTTTTCCGCCACCCTGCCCGCTTCCGCACGCTGGTCGCCGGCCGACGCTTCGGCAAGACGCACCTTTCGCGCATCGAGCTGATCCGGTCAGCGAAGGGCAAGGGGCGCCGCACCATCTGGTATGTGGCGCCGACCTTCTCGATGGCGCGCGAGATCATGTGGGACGAGCTGGTGGAGGCTCTCCCGCAGTCGTGGATCTTGAAGAAGCACGAGACGCGGCTCGAGATCCGCCTCATCAATGGCACCGTCATCCAGCTCAAGGGCGCAGATCGACCGGACACGCTCCGCGGTCGCGCCCTGCACTTCTGCATCTGCGACGAGTTCCAGGACTTTCGGCCCGACGTGTGGGAGAAGGTGCTTTACCCGACCCTGACGACGACGAAGGGCCGCGCCCTCATCATCGGCACGCCCAAGAGCTACAACCACTTCTACGAGCTCTACTCCAAGGGGCAGATCAAGAAGAACCAGGCCAGCGGCCAGTGGATGTCGTGGCAGTTCCCGACGATCATGTCGCCGTTTTTCCCGCCGAGCGAAATCAAGCACGCGCGCGAGAACCTGGACCCGAAGACGTTCCGCCAGGAGTTCGAGGCGAGCTTCGAGAGCATGTCGGGGCGCGTCTATTACGCCTTCGACCAGAAGAAGCATGTCGGCGCCTATCCGTTCAACCCGCATCTGCCGATCATCATCGGGCAGGACTTCAACGTCGATCCGATGTCGAGCGTCATCATGCAGGAGCAGCCGAACGGTCAGGTGTGGGTGGTCGACGAGATCAAGCTGCCCAGCTCGAACGTCCCCGAGGTGTGCGACGAGATCGAGCGCCGCTACTTCCGGCACAAGCGCCAGATCACGCTCTACCCCGACCCCGCCGGCGCGAACCGCAATTCGAGCCGCGGCGAGAGCGACCTCGACGTGTTCCGCTCGCGCGGCTTCAACAAGCTCATCTACAAGAAGAAGCACCCGCTGGTCGCCGACCGCGTGGCGATCGTCAACGGCATGTTTCAGAACGCCGAGGGCGACAGTCGGCTGTTCGTCGACGAGCGCTGCAAGCACCTGATCGAGAGCCTCAACCAGACGATCTACAAGGCGGGCACGCCCACGGTCGACAAGAGCCAGGGCACCGAGCACATGTGCGACGCGCTGGGCTATCCGATCCACTATCTCTACGGCAATCGCTTCCGCAAGCTGGTGGGCTGGTCGTTTTGACCGCAGCTTGTGTGTGACAACACACACTGGATAGGCTATACTCGCGCGCTATGGCGCTCGATCTCGCATCCCTCAAGTCGGCAACCAACGACCAGCTCCTGCACTTGGTCGACCGCCGGCACCCCGAATACCAGGACAACCTGGATCACTGGCGCTTCCTGGAGGCGTGCTACAAGGGCGGCCGTTCCTGGATCGAGCAGAACATCTTCACCTATCCGAAGGAGGGGAAGCGGGAGTTCGCCGAGCGCAAGAAGCGCGCCTACCGCTTCCCGCACTCGAAGGAGGTTGTGAGCCTCGTCAACAAGTATGTCTTCAAGGGCTCGATCGAGCGCCGCGAGACGCTGCCGGATGCGGTGAAGGAGTTCTGGGGCGCAGCGACGCTCCTCAAGCGGCCGATCGCCGACCTGATGAGCACCATCTCCCTCTGGTCGAGCACCTTCGGCCGCATCTGGGTCGTGGTGGATAACAACGTCCCCGAGACGGTGGTGACCGAGGCCGACCGCAAGGCGTCCAAGGGCCGCACCTACAGCTATTTCCTCAAGCCGATGCAGGCCTACGACTGTCAATCGGCGTCCAAAAAGGACCCCCTATCGGCGTGCAAAAGGGACCCCCTTCGTCGAGCAGCGTGACAGGTATGACGGGCGGACCGTTCGCGCTGGTTGCGGCGTAGGGCGGGCGTAGCCCGACCGGAGGCGCAACCAGCGCGAAGCGTTCTCTGCCGGGTGCTCTGGACGTCAGCTGCGGTGTTTGAAGCGCCAGCTGTCGTTGCCGGTTTCGACGATGTCGCAGTGGTGGGTAATGCGGTCGAGCAGCGCGGTGGTCATCTTGGGGTCGCCAAAGACGGTCGGCCACTCGCCAAAGGCGAGGTTCGTGGTGACGATGACCGAGGTCTGCTCGTAGAGCTTGCTGACGAGGTGGAAGAGCAGCTGACCGCCCGAGCGGGCAAAGGGCAGGTAGCCGAGCTCGTCGAGCACCACGAGGTCCAGGCGGGAGAGCTGGTTGGCGAGTGTGCCGGCCTTGCCGAGGCGGGTTTCCTCCTCGAGCCGGTTCACCAGATCGACCGTGTTGAAGTAGCGCCCCCGGGTGCCGGCCCGCACCACGTTGGCGGTAATGGCGGTGGCGAGGTGCGTCTTGCCCGTGCCCGTTCCACCGACCAGCACGACGTTGCGCCGGCCGGGGAGGAACGAGCCGCTGTGCAGCGAGCGCACCAGGCCCTCGTTGATGGGGGTGTCGTCGAAAACGAAGGCATCGAGGTCCTTCACCGCCGGCAGCCTGGCGGCCGACATCCGGTAGCGGACCGACGCCGCATGGCGGTGGGTCGCCTCGGCACGCAGCAGGTCCGTCAGGACCTCCATGGTCGTGCGCTTGCGCTGGAGACCGGTGGTGACCGCCTCGTCAAAGGCGCCAGCCATGCCCTTAAGTCCGAGCTCCGCCATGGCCGTCATCATCTCATGCCGCTGCATGGAGGCCTCGCAGGCTGTCATAGCGGGTGCAGTCGGCGCGGGGCGGATGGCGCAGCGCCAGGTCCTCCGGCGTGACGATGGTCAGCGGCCGGGGCGGCTCGCGTCGACGGGCCAGGATGTTGACGATGACGTCGTCGCTGGCGGTGCCGGCCAGCAATGCTTCGCGTACGGCAGCTTCCACTGCCTCCAGTCCGTCGTCGAGCACCGTCGCCAGCACGCGCACGAACCGCCGGTCGGCATCATCTCCGGTGCCGAGCTTGCGCCGCAGTCGTGACAGCGCAGGCGGCAGCTCCCAGCCCTGGAACGGCGCGCCGTTGCGCAGGGCGCCCGGCTTGGTCACCAGCACTGGCAGGTAATGCCACGGGTCGTAGATGGTCCGGTCGCGGCCGAAGAACCGGGAGTGGTCGGCGACGACTTCACCGTCGCAGCGCACGACGATGCGGTCGGCATAGGCGCGGACCTGCACGGTGCGCCGCACCGCCCTGGCGGAGACGGAATAGCGGTTGCGGTCGAAGCTGATGAGGCACGTGCCGCTCACCGCATGCTCGCTCTCGTGGAAGCCGTCGAAGGGCGCGACCACAGGCTGGAGCACCGCCCGTTCGGCAGCCCAGGTCTGGGCGACCGTCAGCTCCTTCTGCTCGGGATGCTGGTGCAGCTCGGCCCAGCGGCGACACTCCGCCTCCAGCCAACCGTTGAGCTCCTCGATGCTGGCAAAGCGCAGGCGTGGCTGGAAGAAGCGGCCACGCGCGGTCTGCACCTGGTTCTCGACCTGCCCCTTCTCCCAGCCCGACGCCGGTGAGCAGGCGGTCGGCTCGACCATATAGTGGTTGGCCATCACCAGGAAGCGCCGGTTGAAGACCCGCTCCTTGCCGGTGAACACACTCGTCACCGCCGTCTTCATGTTGTCGTAGATGCCGCGCGTCGGCACGCCTCCGAAGAAGGCGAACGCCCGCGCATGCGCGTC
>NZ_JAKRNR010000021.1:0-67536 GCF_022346685.1 Sphingomonas sp. ACRSK
TGGTCACCTCCACCGCCGGCTTCGTCGTCGCCCCCCGCCCCCGCCCCGGACGCCGCTCCATGAGCACGCCCGTGCCGATCGAGCTTGCGGTACCCGAACCGCCCTATCGCCATTGGCGTCCAGCCGTGGTGATGGTGCTGATCGGATCGCTGATCACCATCGTGCCGATCATCGCGACCATCCCGTTCCTGCCCCCGTTCGGGCTGCTGGCCCTGCTCGCGTGGCGGCTGTTTCGATCGAATGCCTTGCCGGCCTGGGCGGCCGCACCCCTGGGCCTGTTCGACGATCTCGTGAGCGGCCAGCCGCTCGGCAGCGCGATGCTGCTCTGGTCGCTGTGCCTCATCGCCCTCGACGTACTCGACACCCGCCTCGTCCAGCGGGACTTCTGGCAGGACTGGCTGATCGCAACCGCGGCGGTGGCGCTTTGCCTGGCGCTTGGCCGGGTCTTTGCCGGCATGCTTTCGGCCTATGTGGACGGCCCCTTGCTCATCCAGACGGCTCTTTCCGGGCTGCTCTTCCCCGCGATGACCCGCCTCTGCGCCTGGCAATATCGCCGGAGCGCGGGCAGATGAGCCGCCCGTCGCGGGTGGTTACCGAGGCGACCCAGGCCTTCACCTTTTCCCGCCGCGCCTTTGCGCTGGGGGCGATGCAGGGCGGCATGGGCCTGCTGCTCGCCGGGCGGATGGCGTGGCTCGCCGTCGCCGAGAACGAACATTACGAACTGATGGCGGAAAGCAACCGCGTCAACATGACGCTGGTGCCGCCGCGCCGTGGCTGGATCGTCGACCGCAACGGCGCGCCGATCGCCAACAACCGCACCGATTTCCGCGTCGACATCATCCCGGACCGGCTGGAGAATCCTGCCCGCGTTCTGGGGGTGCTGCGGGATCTGCTCGCGCTGCCCGCCGAAGACATGGAGCGGATCGAGACTGACCTGAAGCGCAGCCGCGGGCTGCAGCCGGTTCAGGTCGCCGAGAACCTGCCCTGGGAGCGCTATGCCGCGCTCAGCGTTCGCCTGCCCGACCTTCCGGGGGTCGTCCCGGCGCGCGGCTTCTCGCGCAACTACCCCATGGGAGCGGCCGTTGCCCACCTGACGGGCTATGTGGGAGCCGCGTCGGCCGAGCAGTATCAGGAGACCAAGGACCGCCTGCTCATCACACCGGGCTTCAAGCTTGGCAAGGATGGCCTTGAAAAGACGCTGGAAGTTCGGCTCCGCGGGGTGCCGGGAGAAAAGCGGGTGGAGGTCACCGCCCGCGGCGAGCCGGTGCGCGAACTCGCCACCCGTCCGGACCGCCCCGGCCAGACCGTCCGCCTGACGATCGACGCGGGACTGCAGGAATATGCGGCCCGCCGCCTGGGCACGAATTCTGGCGCCGCGGTCGTCATCGACTGTCTGACCGGGGACATCCTGGCGATGGTGTCGATGCCGGCCTATGATCCGAACAGCTTCTCCGACGGCATCGGCCGCCTCGAATGGAAGATGCTGTCGGAAGACGACCACATCCCCTTGATGAACAAGGTGCTTCAGGGGCTGTATCCCCCCGGCTCGACGGTCAAGCCGATGAACGCGCTGGCCCTGTTGCAAGCGGGCGTGCACCCGCAGGAGACAGTGTTTTGTTCAGGCGCGATGCGCGTCGGTACCGGCGTCTTCCACTGCCACAAGCGCGGCGGTCATGGCCCCACCAACATGCGCCGCGCAGTGGCGCAGAGCTGCGACATCTACTTCTACGAGATGGCGCGCCGGTTCGGCTACGACATGTTCGCCAAGGTCGCCCGCTCGCTTGGGCTCGGCCAGACCTTCGACCTGCCGTTTTCCTCCCAGCGCTACGGGACCATGCCGGATTCGGCGTGGAAACTGAAGAAATATGGCAAGCCCTGGACGGTGGCGGATTCGCTGAACGCGTCGATCGGCCAGGGGTACGTGCTCGCCAACCCGCTCCAGTTGGCGGTGATGGCGTCCAGGCTGGCCTCGGGCCGCGCGCTTCAGCCCCGGCTGCTGCTGAACGGCCGCGCTCCCACCGCACCGCTGCTCTCGGCAACGCCCGAGCAGATGGCGATCGTTCGGGATTCGATGTTCGCCGTGGTCAACGACGGTGGTACCGGCGGCGCGGCGCGGATGCAGGTGCCGGGCGTCACCATCGCCGGCAAGACGGGCAGCGCCCAGGTGCGCCGAATCACCATGGCAGAGCGCCGCTCCGGCGTGGTCAGCAATGCCCAGCTGCCGTTCAAGCTGCGCGACCACGCGCTGTTCATCTGCTTCTCGTCGGCGGACAACCCGCGCTACGCGGCCGGCATCGTGCTGGAGCACAACGCCCACCTGATCCGGAACCTCGACACCCCGATCATCGCCCGCGACATCTTCACCTATCTCTATGACAAGGAGCGGGCGATGAAGTCGCTGGCGGAGTTCGAGCCGACCTGGGGCGGCGACATCGCCACGCGCATGCGGGCGGAAGCCGCCGCCTTCCAGGCTGCCAACGCCGCTGCGCAGGTGGCGCCCGCCCCCGCGACGGTCGACACGCCGGAGGCGGTCGGCAACGCCGTCGACGCGGCGATCGCCAACCAGGCCGTGCCCGAAGGCGACGTCGCCCAGTCCAACACCAGCCGTAGCCCGGAGTGAAGCGGCCCGAATGAAGCGCATCAAGAACTCCGGCATCGGCCTCGGCCTCGTTCCGTCGGCGCTCGCCCAGCTGCCGTGGCGGATGCTCGTGCTGGTGCTGGCGATCGGCGGATTCGGGCTGGTGGTGCTGTTCTCCGCCGCCGGCGGCAGCATCAATCCGTGGGCGCTCCGCCAGGGCATCCGCTTCCTGGTCTTCGTCGCCGCGGCGGTGGTGATTTCGCGCGTCCGCCTCTCGGTGTGGCAACAAGGCGCCCTTCCCGCCTATGCGGTGATCGTCGTCCTGCTCCTGCTGGTGGAACTGCTGGGGGCGGTGCGCGGCGGGAGCCAGCGATGGCTCGACATCGGCATCATCCGGCTCCAGCCTTCCGAACTGATGAAGCCTGCCATCGTCCTGGCCCTTGCGCGCTTCTACGACCTTCTGCCGCCTTCCGAGATCCGGCGCTTCGGTGCGATCTGGCCTGCGCTCGCGCTGATCGGCGTGCCCGCCGCGCTGGTGATGCTGCAGCCCGACCTCGGAACCGCGCTGATGATCACCGCGGGCGGCCTGACGGTCATGTTTCTGGCAGGGTTACCGCTGCGACTGTTCATCGGCGGCGCGCTGGCGTTCGTCGTGATCGTGCCCGTGGCGTTCAACTTCCTGCTGCACGACTATCAGCGCAACCGGGTGTTGATCTTCCTGGATCCGGAGAGCGACCCGCTCGGCGCTGGCTATCATATCAGCCAGTCCAAAATCGCGATCGGCTCCGGCGGCATCTTCGGCAAGGGCTTCCTTCAAGGCACCCAGAGCCACCTCGACTACCTCCCCGAAGGTCACACCGACTTCGTCTTCGCCACGATGGCCGAGGAATGGGGCCTGATCGGCGGCGTGCTGCTGATCCTGGCGTTCTTGCTGGTCATCCGCTGGGGCGTGAACGTGGGCGTGCGCTCGAACACCCGCTTCGCCCGCCTCGCCGCGGCCGGACTCGCCACGACCATCTTCTTCTATGTGGCGATCAACCTCATGATGGTGATGGGCTTGGCCCCCGTGGTGGGCATTCCCCTGCCGCTCGTCAGCTATGGCGGATCGGCCCAGATGACGGTGCTGCTATCGCTCGGCATTCTGATGTCGATCGACCGGAGCAACCGCGATCAGCAGCGCTGGTGAAAAAACTTCGCTGCACTGCATTTTTGGGGTTGGCAGGCTTGGGGGACGTTGCTAGTTGGCCGCCTCCAACGCGGCGGGCCTAGCCCACCGCCCTCGCCAAAGGCGACGGACGCATAGCTCAGTTGGTAGAGCAGCTGACTCTTAATCAGCGGGTCCTTGGTTCGAGCCCAAGTGCGTCCACCACCTTCCTCCTCAGAAACATGACATTCTGACGGCAGGATAGGTGTGCGTGTTGGATAGCGGGACCTATCCTGCCCCCCCTTCAGTCACGACATCGCTCGTCGAGGCGACCCAGCCTGTAGTGGCTCGCGTTTGGCATCCTGCCGAAAGACAGTTGGTAATCGACGCAATCGCCGGTAACAGCAGCGGTTCGGACACGGACCATCCTTGCCGGATCGGCATGGACGGAGCGTGCCGTCGGGAGCTGGGCGCGGCAACACCGCAGAACGGCGGACCGACGTGTTCATTGGGAGGCGTTGATGAGCGACGACACGGGGCTGGACGAGGTTCTGGACACGCAGGAGCGGCGCCGCGCCGACCGGCGTGATTTCCTGCGCTATGCGGGCGGCTTCACCGTCGCGGCGGCAGGTGCGGCGTTGGTCAGCGCCTGTGGCGGCGACGACGATGACGACGGCGGCTCGTCGAGCCCAACGCCGACCCCGACGCCCACCCCCACGACCTCTGCGACGAGCGGGATCAGCGATGCCGACATCCTGAACTTCCTGCTCCAGATCGAGTATCTCCAGGCGCAATTCTACGCCCTGGCGATCACCGGCAGCGGGATCGCCAGCACCCTTCTTACCGGTACGGGTACGCAGGGCAGCGTGACGGGTGGCGCGAAAGTCACCTTCAGCGATGAGGTCGTCGGCCAGATGGCGCGGGAGATCGCGCAGGACCAGCTCGCCCATGTCGAGTTCATGCGCAGCGCGCTGGGCACCTCCGCGGTTGCCCAGCCTGCCATCGACCTGAGCGTCAGCGCCACCAGTGCCTTCTCGGTGGTTGCCCGTGCGGCCGGCATCATCGGCACCGGCGAGACCTTCAATCCTTATGCCAGCGACGAGAACTTCCTTCTCGCGGCCTTCCTGTTCGAGGATCTGGGGGTCAGCGCCTATCGCGGTGCGGCAACCCTCATCAAGAGCAGCACCCTGCTTCAGGTGGCGAGCGGCATCATGTCGACCGAGGCGTATCACGCCGCCATGGTTCGCACGACGCTCTATACCAAGGGCTCGACCAATCCCGGGTTGATCACGCGCGCCGACGGACTGTCGAACGCGCGCGACGGCTATGACGGCAGCAGCGACCTGGACCAGGGGATCAGCAACCGGGGCGACGCGAGCAACATCGTGCCGACCAACGACGACGGCTTGGTGCTGGGTCGTTCGTTCAAGCAGACGCTGAACGTCCTCTTCTTGAGCGCGGCGGCGGCAGACAAGGGCGGCTTCTTCCCCAACGGGGTGAACGGCGCCGTCAAGACCAGCGACGCCAACTGACGCACCGACAGGCAGGAAGCTTACCATGGATCAGCAGGAACCCCTCCAGCAGGTGCTCGAAGCCAGCGACAAGCGTCGCGCCGAGCGCCGTGAATTCTTCCGCTATGCAGGCGGCTTCGGCATCGCCGCGGCCGGTGCCGCGGTGCTGTCGGCGTGCGGCGGCAACGATGACGACGACGCGGGTACGGTGACCACTGCGGCCACCCCGACGCCTACGCCGACCGGATCGGCAACCGCAACGCCGACGCCGACGCCGACGGCCACCGAAGCCGACGTGCTCAACTTCGCGCTGAACCTCGAATATCTCGAGGCGCAGTTCTATGCCTTCGCCGCAACCGGTGCGGGCCTGCCCTCGAGCCTTCTCTCGGGCGCCGGTACGGCGGGCGAGGCGACGGGTGGACGCCAGGTGAACTTCACCGATCCGCTGGTGGCGCGCTATGCGCGCGAGATCGCAGCGGACGAGCAGGCGCACGTCGCCTTCCTCCGCCGGACGATCGGCACTCCGGTGATCGCGCAGCCGGCGATCGACCTCGGCACGTCCGCCACCAGCGCCTTTGCAAGCGCGGCTGTCGCCGCAGGCCTGATCCAGCAGGGACAGACGTTCGATCCGTACGCGAACGACGAAAACTTCCTGCTCGCGGCATTCCTGTTCGAGGACGTGGGCGTCACCGCCTATCGCGGCGCCATCCAGTATCTGAGCACCACCAGCTACATCGACGCGACGGCCGGCATCCAGGCGTCGGAAGCCTATCACGCGGGGCTCGTCCGTACCGTCCTCTACCGCAAGGGCGTCAACATGGCGTCGCTGCTGGACGCCACCGACAAGATCTCCAATGCGCGCGACGCGCTCGACGGCGCCGGCAGCGACACGGATCAAGGCGTCCGGCTGGTGAACAATGCGTCGAACATCGTGCCTTCTGACGGAACGGGGATCGCGTTCGCGCGTACCCCAACGCAGGTTCTCAACATCGTCTATCTCGGCAACAAGGTCGCAACCAGCGGCGGCTTTTTCCCGAAGGGTGTGAACGGCCTGCTCAAGTCGAGCGCGGCGCTCTGAGGCTCGCGCGAAACAGCGAATACCGAGGAAGAATGGCAGAATGACCCCACCCCCGGCGAGTTCTTCACCGCTCGCCGGGGGTGCCGCCGCACCCCGGGCACCCAGCCTCCCCGGCGCCAATCGGAGCATCAGCGTGCCTGCAGGCGCCGGCAGCTTCTGGCGGAAACTGGGCGCCTTCGCGGGCCCAGGCTACCTCGTTGCCGTCGGCTATATGGACCCGGGCAATTGGGCGACCGACCTCGCGGGCGGATCGGCCTTTGGCTATACGCTGCTGTCGGTCATCCTGATCTCCAACATCATGGCGATGGTGCTGCAGGCGCTGTCGGCAAAGCTCGGCATCGTGACCGAGCTCGATCTGGCGCAGGCATGCCGCGAGCAATATTCCACGCCCGTCCGCTGGATGCTCTGGGTGCTCTGCGAACTGGCGATCATCGCCTGCGATCTTGCCGAGGTGATCGGCACCGCGATCGCGCTCCAGCTCCTGTTCGGCATTCCGCTTGCGCTCGGCGTCTGCCTGACGGCGGTCGACGTCATGCTGATCCTGCTTCTTCAGCAATATGGCTTCCGCAAGCTCGAGGCGTTCATCGTCGCGTTGCTGATCATCATCGCCGGGTGCTTTGCGGTCGAACTGTTCCTGGCGCAGCCGAGCCTCGCCGGCATCGCCGCCGGGCTGATCCCCAAGCCGGAGATCGTCACCAACCCGGCCATGCTCTATGTCGCCATCGGCATCCTCGGCGCGACGGTGATGCCGCACAATCTCTACCTGCACTCCTCGATCGTGCAGACCCGGCGCTTCGATCGCTCGCTGGAAGGGCGCAAGGAGGCGGTGAAGCTCGCCACCATCGACAGTTCCGTGGCGCTCATGCTGGCGCTTTTCATCAATGGCTCGATCCTGGTGCTCGCCGCCGCGACGTTCCATACCGCCGGGCGAACCGATGTTGCCGAGATTCAGGACGCCTACGCCCTGTTGACGCCCATGCTGGGCGCGAGCGTGGCAAGCATCCTGTTCGGCATCGCCCTGCTCGCGTCCGGGCAGAACTCCACGCTGACGGGCACGCTCGCCGGCCAGATCGTCATGGAAGGTTTCCTGGACCTGCGGATGCCGGTTTGGATGCGGCGGATGATCACCCGGCTGATCGCGATCGTGCCGGCGGCCGTGGTTGCGACCTGGTATGGTGCGAGCGGCACGGCACAGCTGCTGCTGGCGAGCCAGGTGGTGCTCAGCCTTCAGCTTCCGTTCGCCGTCTATCCGCTGGTGCAGATCACGAGCGACCGGCGGCGCATGGGCAGCTTCGTCAACGGCCCGGTCATGAAGATTGCGGCGTGGACGATCTGTGCCGCCGTCATCACGCTGAACTGCGTGCTGCTGGGGCAAGTTGCCGGGCTGCTGTAGCCCGGGGCCCGGATCAGAAGCTGGCGGAGAGCCTGGCGAGCATGACGCGCGCGGGGCTTGCAGCATCCGCTCCTTGAGCGGCATCCAACCGCTCCACCCGCCGGTAAAGGTCGATGCTGGCCTCGATCAGCACACGGGCCGGCTCCGGAAGCAGCGCGAGCACATCCTCGGCAGTCTCCGGCGCGATCCCGAGCGCGCGGTTGCTCGTGAGAACGTGTCGTGCCTCCACTTCTCCGGCCTCCCGGGCCCGCTGGGTCAGCAGCCAGGAGGTCACGTGCATCAGCCGCGTCGTCAGCTTGAGCGATTCGCAGGAGAAGGCGACCCGCGCGATCGGGTCCAGTCGGCCGCGGTCGCGCTTGCCGGTCAGGTCGAAATAGGCCCGCGCTTCGTCAGCGAGCAGCATCGCCTCGACGTGGAGCGGCCCGATCAGCCGGTGATGCAGCGCAGGAGGCGGAGCGAAGCGATCCATGGCCCGTGGAGATGCCACAGCTGGTTGCAGTGCGATATGATCAAGAACAAGGATGCGGTCCCGTTCTGGAACGCGCCCGCGGTCAGGCGATGATGTCGGGGATCAGCTGGTCTTCCAGGACCGCAATCTCGTCGCGCAGGCGCAGCTTGCGCCGCTTGAGCCGGGCGATCTGCAACTGGTTGGGACTTGCCTGCACCACCAACGCGGCGATCGCATCATCCAGGTCGCGATGCTCCACGCGCAGGTGCTCCAGCTGGGTCGTGATCTCGGGATCGTGCATCCGCTAACCATTGCCTGTGTCGAGGAAGGGTGCAACGCTCCGTCTGCACTTTCCGCACGGCGCGTCGAAAGCGCGCGGCGAGTGCGGAGACAAGCGGAGAATCGCGTGTTCTAATGCTCCTCCCCCAACCCCAACAGCAGAGGATTGCATCCATGCAGACTGGCCATCTCGCCGCGCTTGAGGCGAAGCACGCACTGCTCGACAGCCAGATCCTGGCCGAGTCGCGACGCCCGTCCCCGGATCAGGAGACGCTCGCCACGCTCAAGAAGCGCAAGTTGCAGATCAAGCAAGAGATGACGGCGCAGTGATGCCTGCGGGCGCGGGTCGAAAGATCCGTGCCCCACGACCCCCGCATGCCCCCGCGCCCGCAAAGCGCGTGCAGAGCGTGGGGACCTCACCAAAGCTGCAGGATCAAAGCGGACGCTTGAGCGGTTGTGCTTCTGGCTTGCGAACGGTGACCGGCTTGCGTGCAGCCTTCGGGTCGATCTCCTCGACAAAGGCGACGCCGATGCGCCCTTCGGTGGACCAAGCCACCGTCCCGCGTACCAGGCCAACGCCCCGCAGGTCGATCTCCACCTCGGCTCCTACGGGCAGCACCGGCCCGTGCTCTGCCATCAGTCCGCCTGCCGAAAGGTTTCTGATCCGCACCGGCACCGGATCGCCGCGCCCCACCCGCCGCAGCGTGGCAGTGAGCAGGAGGCTGTCGCGATCCTGGGCGCGCTTGTGCTGGCCGTCGGGGGAAATATCCTCGCTGATCCTATCTACTCCGAACGCGTGCTTCGGCAGACCTCAACCAGCAACTCCTTACCCAAAAGTTAACGGTGCGGCGGTGTGAGGTCTACTCCTCGCGAGAGATCTTCTCCTGCCGCTCGTGCCGCTCCTGCGCCTCGACGGTCATTGTGGCGATCGGTCGCGCTTCCAGCCGGCCCAGCGAGATCGGCTCGCCCGTCACTTCGCAATAGCCATATTCGCCATCTTCGATACGGCGGAGGGCCGCGTCGATCTTTGCGATCAGCTTGCGCTGGCGATCGCGGGTGCGCAGTTCGATCGACCAGTCGGTTTCGCTCGATGCACGGTCCGTCAGGTCCGCTTCGCGCAGCGAGTCCACCTGCAACTGGGAAAGCGTGCCCTGTGCCTCGCGGTGGATCGCTTCCTTCCACGCGAGCAGCTTCTGTCGAAAATATGCCTGCTGACGCAGGTTCATGAACGGCTCGTCCGAACTCGGACGATAGCCATCGGCGACCTGGTCATTGGCCGCAACGGGCGGTGTGTCAGATTGCCCGGTCAAATCAAATACACTTGCCATCCCCACTCTCCACCCCGGTCTCCCGCCCGAACGTACTGGCGGGGGAACCGCCTGTGCCTGGCGCGCCTATACTGACAAGCACAAGCCATCACAAGCGCCACAAAACCGCAGGAACACTAGCTTTTATCCCGATCGACTTCGGGGAAATTCTGGACACCGCCGATCATGACTTGGAAGCTTGCAGATGTTCCGATGTGCGAACACTTCCGCGTCCGTACCATAACGACACAGGCGCCCGGACGGCGCCGAGAAGGCTGTAAACGCACGCCACTATATGGTTATAGATGCGTTAATGGTCTCTCGCTCCGCACGGTGCGCCGGACCCGGTGCGTGCGAGCGTAGCGCGGCCGTCATCCGACGGCTGCGACTCCTGCCAAAGATGAAGAGTGGCACTATGTCGGTTCGTATGGCCTTGGCGAAACTCTGTGCATGCGCCTGTGGGGGCGCATTGGTCGGAGGCGGCGCCGTGCACGTGGCCGAGAATCCGACCAGCTACGGCATCACCAAACGCATCGTCCCGAAGAAGCGAGTCGCGCGCCAGGAGACTCCCCGCCCCACCAAGCGGCTGCTTCGCAACCCGGCAGTGGCGACCGCCGCCTGTCCGCCGCCCGTGGTAACGGTCGCCGGGGCGCCGGAACCGTCGGTCCCGCCCCCCGTCTATGTGGGTTCGAGCGGCGAGGTCCCGATCGCGCCGAGCGGCGGGAGCAGCGGTCCTGTGGTCGTCGGCGGCACCGGTGGCGGTGGCTTCTACGGCGGCGGCGGCTTCTTCGGCGGCGGTGGCTTCGTCGGCGGCACCGGCGGATCGAGCGGCATCGTCATCTCCTCGACCACGAGTTCCAGTTCGAGCGGGGGCTCGACCTCGAGTGGAGGATCCTCAACTTCGACAGGGGGATCCTCCACTTCCACCGGCGGCTCGTCCACGTCTACGGGGGGCTCGTCGACCTCCACCGGTGGCTCCTCCACCTCGACGTCGACCGGAGGCTCCTCGACCTCGACCGGCGGATCCTCGACGTCGACGTCCACCGGCGGATCCTCGACGTCTACATCCACCGGCGGATCGTCGACCTCCACCAGCAGCGGCGGATCCTCCACGTCCACCTCGTCCTCGACGTCGAGCTCCTCCTCGACGTCCAGTTCGACGTCGACCAGTTCCGGCAGCTCGCATGGCCATCCGCCCGGTCCTCCAGGACCTCCGGGACCGCCCGCTCCGGTGCCCGCACCGCCGATGCTGCTGCTGTTCGGCGGCGCCGCCGCGGCGCTGGTCGGCCGCCGCCGCTTCGCCCGCAAGTCGCAGGCCGAAACCTCCGCATAGAAAAGGCCGCGCGATCGCCTCGCGCGGCCCTTCCTCTTTCGGGGCTCGTGCGCGTCAGGCGTCGAGCAGGAGGCGCTCGATCTGATCCACCGGATGCCCGGTCAGGTCCTTGTCCAGTTCCCCGATCAGGCGGGTGCTGACTTCCTTGTGGTAATGCTTGCGCAGTTCGCCGAGCGTCTTGGGCGGCGCAACGATGATCAGCTTGTCGAACTCGTTGCTGAGCGCGCGCTTGCGCAGCATCTCTGCGGTCTCTGCGGCAAATCGATCCTCCTCCAGCTGGTGGAAGTCGGTTTCCTCGAAGGTGCCGCGCGAAGGCGCAAACTGCGCGCCGCCACCCTGGGCATGCATCGAGCCGTTGCGGGCGACCGCGGGGGCGCCGGGGCCGGATTGGGTGGAAGACGCGGTTCCGGACGCATCCCGCTTCTGGTCGCTGTCCTTGGGATTCGGATGGATTTCCTTGGCCTCGACCTGCAGGTTCGGCTGCACCGCGTCACCCTCGTTGCGCAGGAACAGCATCTTGCGGCCGTCGGCGACAAGCACGAAGGCGTCGTGGGGGATCTGCATGGAAGGGTCTCCTCTCGTTCCAGTTGCCAGCCCAACGCATCGTTCGCCGTACAGGTTTCCCCGGTTGGTCTTGCGGCTTGCACGGCGCGGAACGCCCGGCCATAGCCGCGGCCATGCACGACATCCGTTTGATCCGCGACGATCCCGCAGCCTTCGACGCAGCGCTAGCCCGCCGGGGGCTTGCGCCGGTATCGGCCGAGCTCGTCGCCCTGGATGAGCGCCGTCGCGCGCTGGTGACCGAGCTGCAGCAAGGACAGGCCCGTCGCAACGAAGCGTCCAAGGCGATCGGCGCTGCCAAGGCGAAGCGCGACGAGGAGACCGCCGCTGCCCTGATGGCGGAGGTGGCGATCCTCAAGGAACGGCTGCCCGTTCTGGAAGCAGAGGAGCGCACGATCGGCGAGGACCTCACCGCGCGGCTAGCGTCCATCCCCAACCTTCCCCTGGCCGACGTGCCGGAAGGTGCCGACGAAGACGACAACGCCCTGGTGCACGAGCGCGGCGAGCGCCCGAGCTTCGACTTCGCCGTCCGGGAGCACGACGCGATCGGCCCCGCAATCGGCCTCGACTTCGAAACCGGCGCGGCGCTTTCCGGGGCCCGCTTCACGCTGGTTCGCGGCGGCGCCGCACGGCTGCACCGTGCGCTCGGCCAGTTCATGCTGGACACGCTTTCCGATGCGCACGGCTTCGAACAGGTCGTGCCGCCGCTGTTGGTCCGCGACGAGGCGTTGTTCGGAACCGGACAATTGCCCAAGTTCGCCGAGGACCTGTTCCGCACCACCGACGGGCGCTGGCTGATCCCGACCGCCGAGGTGAGCCTCACCAACATTGTCGCCGGCAAGATCCTGAGCGAGACGGAGCTGCCGCTGCGCTTCACCGCGCTGACGGCCTGCTTCCGCTCCGAAGCGGGTGCGGCCGGTCGTGACACGCGCGGCTTCATCCGCCAGCACCAGTTCGAAAAGGCGGAGATGGTCTCCATCACCACGCCCGAGCAGTCGGAGGCGGAGCATGAGCGCATGACCGCCGCGGCCGAGGACATCCTCACCCGCCTGGGCCTGCCGTTCCGGCGCATGAAGCTGTGCACTGGCGACATGGGCTTCTCGGCCGGGCGCACCTATGACCTGGAAGTGTGGCTGCCGGGCCAGGATCGCTATCGGGAAATCTCGAGCTGCTCCACCTGCACCGATTTCCAGGCGCGCCGGATGAACGCGCGCTTCCGGCCCGAGGGTGAAAAGGCGACGCGCTTCGTCCACACGCTCAACGGCTCCGGCCTGGCCATCGGCCGCACGCTTGTGGCAGTGCTGGAGAATTACCAGCGCGGCGACGGCAGCGTCGGCGTGCCGGACGTGCTGCAGCCCTATCTGGGCGGACTGGAGACGCTCGCGCCGACGCGCTGAAAACCGGTTTGCCCGCCAGGCAAGGGATCGAGGGGGAACGCATGATCGGCCAACGCGCTTGCTGCCGCGCCCTGCCCTTGCTGGCACTGGGGCTGCTGAGTGCCTGCATTCCCGGCGGCCGGCCGCAGCAGATCCCATCTAAGACCGTGGCGGGGCCGCCGGATGACCGGACGGGTAGCGCACAGCCGCAGGCGGAAGGCGTCACTGCGCCGCCGACCGCGCCGCCCGCGTGGGAGGTCAACCGCGTCGTGGCAGACGCCCGGACCGTGGCTCAGGACGTCCACACCGTGACCCGCGGAGAGACGCTGCGCGCGATCGCGAACAAGACGGGCGCGGGATCGGAAGCGATCGCGCGTGCCAACGGTCTCGCCCCGCCCTTCACCATCTATCCGGGGCAGAAGCTCACCATTCCGGGCGGCCGCTACCATCTGGTGCGCGAGGGGCAGACCGGCATCGCCATTGCCCGCGCCTATGGCGTGCCCTGGTCGAAGATCGTCTCCGCTAACGGCCTGGAGGACCCCTATATCCTGCGCACCGGACAGCGGATCCTGATCCCCGGCGCCGCGGCGACTGCCGGCATGAGCGTCGCCGAACGGGCCGCTGCCTTCCGCCTCGACATCGACGACATTCTGACCGGCGGCGAACCGGCGATCGAGCCGGAGGACAAGCCCGCCCGAGCGACCGCTTCGCCCGCCCGCGTGCTGCCCCCCAGTGCAGCGGTGGCCCCGCCCGCGCGCCTGGCCGGCCAGTTCCAATGGCCCGCCAGCGGCACCGTCGTGAAGCGGTTCGGCGCGGGCGAAAGCGGGGAACGCAACGACGGCATCAAGATCGCGGTGCCTCTGGGCACGCCGGTCCTCGCGGCGGCGGACGGCGTCGTTGCCTACGCCGGCAGCGGCGTCCCAGGCCTTGGCGGCGTCGTCATCCTCCGGCACGGTGACCGCTACACCAGCGTCTATGGGCATGCGAAGGAGTTGCTCGTGCAGCGGGGGCAGTCGGTCAAACGCGGCCAGCAGATCGCGGTTTCGGGAGAGACCGGCTATGCCGCCCGACCGCAATTGCACTTTGAGATCCGCCAGGGCCGCGCGCCCGTCGATCCGCTGTCGAAGCTGCCCGCGCGGTGAACCGGCGCGAACCCTCCCACCGAACGCTCAGGCGAGCGTCCCAGACGCCGGTCTGGGCCCAGATCGCCTGGCGGGTGGTGGCGGTTCTCTCGCTGCTCGCGCTCGCCATCAGCGTCCACTGGTTCGACCGCACCGGGCTGCGGGACAATTACGACGGCGAGGTCAGCTTCCTCGACGTCATCTACTTCACGATGATCTCCATCACGACGACGGGCTATGGGGATATCGCGCCGGTGTCCGAGCGCGCCCGCCTGTTCGACGCGTTGATCGTCACTCCGATCCGGGTCTTCGTGGTGCTGCTGTTCATCGGCACCACCTATCAATTCGTGCTTCGACGTACTTGGGACCGATGGCTGATGGCGCGCATCCAAAAGAATCTGGAAGACCATGTGATCGTCGCGGGCTTCGGCAAGACCGGTTCCGAGGCGGTCGCCGAACTGATCGCTCGGGGCGAGATGCCGCAGCGGATCGTCGTCGTGGACCGCGATCAGGACAACCTCGCCGCGGCCGAGGCATTTGGCTGCACCGTCCTCCAGGCGGATGCAACGCGCGACACGGTCTTGCAGGACGTGCGCGTCGCAAACGCCCGGACGATCATCGTGGCGGCCGGACGGGACGATACCTCCATCCTGATCACGCTTACCGCGCGCCACCTGGCCCCGACGGTGCCGATCAGCATCATCGTCAAGGCAGAGGACAACGAACTGCCGGCGCGGGCAGCGGGCGCCACGACCGTGATCAACCCGATCAGCTTTGCCGGATTGCTGCTGGCCGGGTCCTGCCGCGGACCGCATATGGCGGGCTATATCAACGATCTCGCCTCAATCGGCGGCCCCGTCGCCTTGTCGGAGCGCCCCGTCCGGCCGGAGGAGATCGGAAAGCCGCTCTCGGCGATCTCGACGGGGCTTGGCGTACGCGTCTATCGCGGCGACCGCTTCTTCAGCTTCGCCGAAACCGAGGCGGCATCGCTCCAGGCGGGAGACCTGATCGTGGAGATCGTCCCGAACCGGAAAACGGCCTCCGGGCCGACGCTGCCCTGATGCCGGAGGTCGCGACCCGGCTGCTGCCGGTCCTGCTGCTGGTCTGCTCCAACCTGTTCATGACCTTCGCCTGGTACGGCCATCTGAAGGTCCGCAGCGCGCCGATGCTGCTGATCATCCTCGGCAGCTGGGGCATCGCCTTCTTCGAATATTGCCTGGCCGTGCCCGCCAATCGCATCGGCGCGCAGGTCTATTCGGCCGCCCAGCTCAAGGCGATGCAGGAGGTGATCACGCTGGCGATCTTCTGCGCCTTTTCCGTGCTCTACCTGGGGCAGAAGATCACGGTGAACCACCTGATCGGCTTTGCGCTGATCGCGCTGGGCGCCTGGTTCGTGTTTCGCGCGCCGACAAGTTGAGCGCCGGCAACCCCCTCCTGCCCCTATCTTTTTCGCATGAAATCACTATGTCGCCCGGCGATCATGGCAACCAGACTTCCTGAAGCCCCCAAAGTGGGGATGGTCTCGCTCGGCTGTCCGAAGAACCTCGTCGACAGCGAACGGATCCTCACCAAGCTGCGTAGCGACGGCTACGGGCTGTCGCCGGATTATGCCGGCGCAGACGTCGTACTCGTCAACACCTGCGGCTTCCTCGATTCCGCCAAGGAAGAGAGCCTGGAGGCGATCGGCGAAGCCATCGCCGAGAACGGCCGCGTCATCGTCACCGGCTGCATGGGTGACGAGGCCGCGGCGATTCGCGCCCGCTTCCCCAACGTCCTCGCGATCACCGGCGCGCATCAGTATGAGTCAGTGGTCGAGGCCGTGCATGAGGCGGCGCCGCCGATCCCCTCCCCCTTCGTCGATCTGGTGCCCGAGGCGGGGCTCAAGCTCACGCCGCGCCACTACAGCTATCTGAAGATTTCCGAGGGCTGCAACCACCGCTGCTCCTTCTGCATCATCCCGGCGATCCGCGGCGACCTCGCCTCGCGGCGCCCCGACGCGATCCTGCGCGAGGCGGAGAAGCTGGTGGCCGCAGGCACGCGCGAGTTGCTGGTCATCAGCCAGGACACCTCTGCCTACGGTATCGACATCCGCGACCAGCCGCGGATGTGGAAGGGCGAAGAGGTTCGCCCGCACATGACCGACCTCGCCCGCGAGCTCGGCAAGCTCGGCACGCCCGACCAGCCGGTCTGGGTGCGGCTGCACTATGTCTATCCCTACCCGCACGTCGACCACGTCATCCCGCTGATGGCGCAGGGGCTGATCGTCCCCTACCTCGACATCCCGTTCCAGCACGCCAGCCCCAAGGTGCTCCGCTCGATGAAGCGCCCGGCCAACGACGCCAAGGTGCTCGAGCGGCTGCGCGGCTGGCGTGCGGTCTGCCCGGACATTGCGATCCGCTCGTCCTTCGTGGTCGGCTTCCCCGGCGAGACCGAGGAGGACTTCCAGTATCTCCTCGACTGGCTGGACGAAGCGCAGCTCGACCGCGTCGGTGCTTTCCGCTTCGAGCCGGTCGAGGGTGCGGCTGCCAACACGCTTCCGGACCCGGTGCCGGAGGAAGTGAAGGAAGAGCGCTACACCCGCCTGATGGAGAAGACCGCGGCGATCTCGGCAGCCAAGCTCCAGGCAAAGGTCGGCCGCACCATCCCCGTCATCATCGACGACGTCGATGAAGAGGGCGGCGCCACCGGCCGCTCTCAGGCAGACGCGCCTGGCATCGACGGCGAGGTGTTCCTGCGCGACTCCGGCCATCTCGCACAAGGCGACATCGTCCCCGTGCTGGTGGAGGATGCGGACGAGCACGACCTCTACGGGGTGCCGGTCAGCCGCTGAACGGCGGCTGGTTCCCCGGTAGGGAGCCGAGGGCGGGCTGGCTTCTGAGTACCACGGCGTCCGGCGAAAGTCGGCGCCGTTGCGGGCATTCGGTGGGTGCGCCGAGTTCGCCCTATCGGCGCCCCGGCCATCTTCGATCCATAGGCCCTACCTTCCTCCGAAAGGACAGTGAGAGGGTCCCTCCTCCTGCTTGTGCTCCCGCGCAGGCGGGAGCCCAGAGTACCGCGCGCGAACCGCTGTTGCCCCCTGATCCGCGGACTCGCGGAACAGGGGCAGTGGCTGATCGGAATTTCATTCTCCTGAGAGACTGAGCACATAGCGGGCGACCTCGGCCGCCTGCTTCCGGTTCTCGAGCCCCGCAAAGGCCATGCGGGTACCGGGCACGACGCCGTTCGGGTTGAGCAGGAACGCGGTGAGCCGCGGCTCGTCCCAGTTGCCCTCCAGCTTCTGCATCGCGGGGGAATAGCCATAGCCGGGGAGGCTCCCCGCGCGCCGGTCGGCGAGGCCCGCGAGGCTGGGGCCGAGCGCAGCGGCGCCCGGCTCGGTGCGATGGCAGGTCTGGCAGGCAGCGAAGGCGGCGGGTTGCGGGAGCGCGGCGCGCGGCTTCTCGCCCCGGCACCCGGAGAGTGCCGCCAGCAGCAGCAAGCCGGTCCCGCCCAGCGCCTTCATGCGGCGATCCCATGATACGCGGCGGCGAAGGCCAGCACCTCTGTCGAGGCGAGCAGCCAGCCGTCCACCTGCCGGGTCCGGCCCTCCGCAAAGTCTGCCGTCACCAAGCCTGCCAATCGCTCGTCGTCCGGCCTGCCGAGTGCGCGCCAGTCGGCACGCACGGCATCACGGGAAAGCGCAGGGTCACAGCGCACGCAGGCGCGGCCGAGACTCGCCATCGCGTCCTGGCGGTAGCGCTGCTCCGGCGAGCCGCACAAGGTGCGGCGAACCGGTGGCAACGCCAGGCCTGCGCCGCCCGCCAGCAGCGCACCGGCCCCGGCGGCAAAGCCGCGGCGCGAGAGCTTCATGCGAAATGCTCCTGTCTGAGATGATCGGAAAGCCGTAGCGCGAGGGCGGTCAGCATCATCGTGGGCGATCCGCTGCCCGCAGTCGGGAACACCGAGCTTCCCCCGACATAGAGGTTGCCGACGCCGTGCACGCGGCAGTCGCGATCGACCACCCCCTGGCGCGGATCGTGGCTCATGCGGGTCGTGCCGGTGTGATGATAGCCGATGTCGAGTTCGGGGAAGTCCGGCCACGGCGCATCGGGATCGTAGCGCAGGCGCAACCGGCCGAGCCCGCGCCGGCCGGTCTCCTCGCCGAAGAGCATCAGGCTGCGGTGGAGCGAGCGCTTGCCCTCGTCCGCCAGCGCCCAGTGGAGATTGAGGATCGGCATGCCCAGCGCGTCCACCGCATCGGTGAGGGTCACGCGGCTCTCGGGGATCGGCCGCGGCTCCAGCCGAGCGGCAACGCGGTAGCGGGTGGGCTCCGCCCGGCAATAACCGCGATCGACTGCCCAGCCCGCGGTGTCGAGCGGATGGGCGAGCGCGGTAGAAAGGTCTTCGCCGCGGATGCTGCCGGCGTCTCCGACGGCGATGCCGTCCTGGAGCCGCTTGGCAGCGGCACCGCCGGCGGTAGGCTGCTCGTAGACGGGAGTCACGCGCAGAAAGACGTCGTCGATCCGCTCCCGCCTCAGCGCTGTGTCGGTGAGCAGGAAGTGGCTGACGGTGTGGGTATCGCCCGGATAGTCCTGGAACGCCATCAGCCGGTCCATCGGCACGGCCGGATTGCGGGCGAAGTCCTGGTAGATCACGACATGGTCCGTGAAGTAGCGCCCGACCTGGTCGTGAGCGTTGCCGAGGCCCGCCGCGAACGGCCGGCGCGAGGCGAGCAGCACCCGGGCATTCTCGACCCCGCCCGCGGCCAGAACGAACACGCCGGCGCGGACCTTCGCCTCGGTACCGGTGAGCGTGCGAACCGTCGCCTCCTCGATCCTGGTGCCATCCGCCGAGCCGACCAGCTCGGTCACGTTGGCGTGGTGGAGGAAGCGGATGTTCGGCGCCTTGGCGACAGGAGGCGCATAGCGGGCAAAGGTGCGGTTGCCGGTCTGGGGATTGATCGGCGCGACGAACGTCAGCCGGGTTTCGAACAACTGCGGGTCGAGCGGCCAACCCTGCGTCGCCAGGCGCCGACGCCAGGCTTCCGGCGACCAATCGACGGTGTCCTCCCGGAACAGCACCCGTTTCGACGCCTCCGGCAGATAGTCCGCAAGGTCGGCAAGGGCGATGGGCCAGCCCGTGTTGGGGATGCCCGGCCGCGCCGCAAAGTCACGGTCGAGGAAGCGGTAGCAATGGCCCGACCAGTGATTGGTCGTCCCGCCGATGTAGCGGAGGCGGGACGCCTGCAGCGGATAGGGAAGCCCGCTGACCGTTGCATTGCCGTTGAGCTGCTCCACCTCCCGCTCGATCCCCTCGCCACCGCTCTCCAGCAGCAGCACGCGCACCCCCGTGCCGGCGAAAGGTGAGGCTAAGGTTAGGCCAGCGGCGCCCGCTCCGATGATGCAGAGATCGGCCTCCAACGCCGCATTTCCGAGCTTTCGCGCGTCTTCGAACAGACCAGCCTCCCCTCGCCCCTCCAGCCCCCCGCCGGCACTGCCGCCTGCCTATCCGCGCGCCCAAAGCGCGAACAGACGGGCGAGCCGGTAGCGTGTCCGGAACGGAGCAAGGTCTTTCGCTCGGCCGGTCCAAAGCCTAGATCACCTCCATGTCCGAGCTTTCCTCGCTGCTTCAGGCCGATCGCGGCCAACCTGCCCGCACCATCCACCTGGTGGACCCCCAGGGGTTCGACGCGTGGCTCGGGCAGCAGCCGCCCCGCCACCGCGCCGCGATCGTCGCGCAGCGGCTGAAGCCGACGGGCTTTGCCCACGCCATTCTTCCCGGCGAAGGAGCCGAGGACTGGTCGGTGGTCGCTGTCGTGGCGAACACAAGCGAACTCTCCTCCTGGTGCCTGGCCAAGCTGGCCGAGGTGCTGCCCGCCGGCAGCTACCGCCTCCACAGCGGCGAGCCCGGCGCGGCGGCGTTCGGCTGGATCGTCGCGCAGCACCGCTTCACCCGCTACCGCAAGGACGAGGGTGGCGAAGGCCCTCGTATCCTGCTGACCGGCGACCCGGCGCGGGTCGACGATGTGGTGCGACAGGCGGCGGCCACGCTGCTGGTCCGCGACCTGGTCGACACCGGCGCCAACGACCTCGGCCCCGCCGAGCTGGAGGCGCAGGCGGCAAGCCTCGCCAGCGCGCATGGCGCCACGCTGACGGTGACGAAGGGTGCCGAGCTGGAACGGGGCTACCCGATGATCCATGCTGTAGGAAAGGCCGCCGCCAAGGGTCGCGAGCCGCGGCTGATCGAGGTCGAATGGGGCAATCCGGCGCATCCGCGCGTCGCGATCGTCGGCAAGGGCGTATGCTTCGATTCGGGCGGGCTGAACATCAAGCCCGGCAGCGGCATGGCGCTGATGAAGAAGGACATGGGCGGTGCCGCCCATGCGCTGGCGCTTGCCACGCTGATGATCGAATCGCGGTTGCCGGTCCGGCTGCACCTGCTGGTGCCCGCGGTGGAGAATGCGATCGCCGGCGACGCCTTCAGGCCCGGCGACGTGCTCCGCACCCGCAAGGGTATCACGGTCGAGAACACCAACACGGACGCGGAAGGGCGGCTGATCCTGGGCGATGCGCTCACCCGCGCCGTCGAATCGCAGCCGGAGCTGATGATCGATTTCGCGACGCTCACCGGTGCCGCGCGCGTCGCGTTGGGTCCGGACCTGCCCGCGACCTTCGCCAATGACGAGGCACTGGCAGCCGACCTGCTCGCCTGCGGCACGGCCGAAGGGGACCCGCTGTGGCGGCTGCCGCTGTGGGACGCCTACGACGACATGCTGAAATCGAGCGTCGCCGACATGGTCAATGCACCCGAAGGCGGTTTCGCCGGGGCGATCACGGCCGCGCTGTTCCTCCGGCGGTTCGTGCCCGGGGAGATCGCCTGGGCGCATCTTGATACCTTCGCGTGGCGGCCGTCTCCCAAGCCGGGTCGGCCCAAGGGCGGCGACGCCTATGGCCTGCGCGCGGCCTGGGCATTGCTGCGCCGGCGCTACGACGGTCGCTGAACCGGCGCATTTTGGGACAGGGTTAACCAATTCTTCACGTGTAGGGCACGCGCGAAACGGGTACGCAGGAGGCATGAGAACCCGCCTCCTCGCAGCCGCCCTCTCGGCTACCGCCCTCGCCCTCCCGGCGGTCGCCTCGCCGGTGGTCGGCGTCGACGCGCTGAAGGAATGGAACCTGATCGTGCTGGGGGACCTGACCTCCAGTTCCGAGGTGGAGGGGCGGACCTTCGTCGGCGGCAATCTCGACGGGAATTCGTCGAACTACCAGATCAAGACGCCGCCGCCGTCCTCCTATGACACGCCCGGCCTGATCGTCGTGGGCGACGTGACCGGGGGCGCGAAGAACCTCAACAACGGGTCGGGCGCCGTGGTGGGCGGCAACGTCAGCAGCGGCTTCAATCTGAACGGCGCAGCGCAGACGGTGCAGGTCGGCGGCAGCATCGCCAACACCAACGTGAACCAGAACACGGTGAACTCGGGACTGGCCTCCAACGCCGGTTTCCTCGAAGGGCTGCAGCAGCAGAAGAGCCTGCTCGCCAGCGGCATGACCGACCTGTCGCAGGGCATGACGAAGCTGGAGGCGAACAGCACCGTCACCTTCGCCAACAATCGCGCGACCTTCAACGCGAAGCCCGACGCAAAGGGCGTCGCGGTGTTCAACCTGACGGCTGACGACCTCAACCGCATCGGCGAGATCCAGTTCAACCTCAACGGCGCCGACACCGCGATCGTCAACGTCAGCGGCGCGAACGTCGTGCTGAACGACAATTTTCTCGGCGGCACCCAGGGTCTCGGCGAACATGTCATCTGGAACTTCGCGGACGCGAAGAACCTGTCGCTGACGACCGCCTGGGGTGGATCGGTGCTGGCGCCTGGCGCCGCTGCGAACACCGGCAACTATATCCAGGGATCGGCCGTGTTCGGCAGCCTGGTGCAGAACGGCGAGTTCCACCTGGGTACCTATACCGGCGGTTATACGCCGACGACCCCGACCGATCCCGGCGGCCCGAAGCCGGTGCCGGAGCCCGGCACCTGGGCGCTGATGCTTGTGGGGCTGGCAATGGCGGGCCTGCTGCTGCGTCGTCGGCGCGGGGCTGCGGCGTAAGTCTGCGAGCAGGCGCAGCCGGTTGAAGCGGATCGGCACCGGGCGCCTTTGACGGGAAGCTGGCACCAGGGTGAATGCCGGAACCCGGTGAACCCCCTGCCGTCTGGCTAGCGCTGTTCGAGCGTTGGACCAACACTCGCTGCAAATCCCGCCGTGCTCCCGCGAAGGCGGGAGTCCAGGGTTTCGGAAACCGTAAGTCGTTGCTCTGCTTGGCCCTGGATCCCCGCCTTCTCGGGGATACGGAGGTAGGAGATGGCGCCCCTCCTGGAACAGTTTCCGGCAGGGTGCGAGAGGGCCGCGCCGATGCACGATTTTCAACCGTGGTTGCAACTGGACCCCGGCCTTCGCCGGGGTACAGGTGGCGGGTGGCGGGTTCGTGTCGACACGCTTCGATCCCAGCCCGAGCCCGCGCAGACCGCCGGCGCCGCGCCCGCTCAGATCGCCGCGGCCGCCTGGATGATCGGCACGAACTTCTCCGCAGTCAGGCTGGCACCGCCGACGAGCGCGCCGTCGACATTCTCCACCGCCAGGATCTTGGCCGCGTTCTCCCCGGTGACCGAGCCGCCGTAGAGGATGCGGATACGATCGGCCGCGTCGCCCACCATCATGCGCAGCTTGGCGCGCGCGATCGCGTGGATCGAGGCGATCTCCTCGGTCGTAGGCGTACGACCGGTGCCGATCGCCCAGCGGGGTTCGTACGAAAGCGTGAACCAGTCGCCGTCGGCATCCTCGGGCACCGATTTCTCGATCTGCGCCTGAACGACGCGCTCGGCGCGACCGGCGTTGCGCTCCGCTTCGGTTTCGCCCACGCACAGGATCACGTGCATGCCCTGCTTGCGGGCAGCGGCGGCCTTGGCCCAGGCGTCGTGGCTGGTCTCGTTCTGGTCGGCGCGCCGTTCCGAGTGGCCGACGATCACGGTCTGGGCACCCACCTCGACCAGCATCGCCGCGGAGACGCAGCCGGTGTGGGGCCCGTGCTCGTTTTCGTGAACGTCCTGCGCGCCGATGCGCACGCTTTGCACATGATCGACCGCAGCGGCGATCAGCGTCGCCGGCACGCACAGCGCCACGTCGACATGCGGGTGAGCAGCAGCCGCTGCCTCGATCGCTGCGATTTCCTTCAACTGGGCACGCAGCCCGTGCATTTTCCAGTTGCCGGTCACCAGCTTGCGTCGCGTCACGCCCATCTCCTTTGTGTCTGTTGCCGGCGATACCAAGCCCTGCTGCCCGCACAAGCTTGAAGCCGCGCAGCCTGCGCCCTAAAGCGACCCGTTCTTTTTTTCCGGCAGGATCGGTAGCTCTTCGATGCTCGCATTCGTCAGGCGGTTTCTCAACTCGACCCTCGGCAAGGGGATCGCACTCGCGTTCCTGGTCGTGATCGCCCTGGCGTTCGCCGCGGGCGACATCAGCGGCCTGCGCCCGGGTGGCGCATCCAGCGATGTGGTCGCAAAGGTCGGCGGCCACAAGGTGCACGACGCCGAGCTGACCAAGCAGGTGCAGCAGGAGCTGGAAGGCGCCCGCCAGCGCGACCCGAACGTCGACATGCAGCAGCTGATCGCAGCCGGCGGCGTGGAGAACATCCTTACGCGGCTCGTCACCTCGATCGCGCTGGAAAAGTTCGCGAACAAGGTCGGCATGGCGGTGAACAACAAGCTGGTGGACGGGCAGATCGCGAGCATCCCCGCGTTCCAGGGCTTTGACGGCAAGTTCGACCAGGCGACCTTCGAGCGTGCGATCGCACAGCGCGGCATGACCCCGGCGGGCCTGCGCGAGGCGATCGGCCGCGACATGCTCGCCCAGTGGCTGGTGAGCCCGACCGTGGGCGCCACCCAGCTTCCGGAGCAGATCGCCCTGCCCTATGCCTCACTGATGCTCGAGAAGCGCGCGGGGCAGATCGTGCTGATCCCCTCTGCCGCGGTGTCGCAGGGCAACCCGCCGACGGACGCGGAACTGACCGCCTTCTACGCCAAGAACCGCGCGCGCTACACGGTGCCGGAGCGGCGCGTGATCCGCTACGCCCTGGTGCGAGCCGACAGCGTCGCGGCGCAGGCGACACCGACCGAGGCGGAGATCGCGCAGGCTTATCGCGCGGCCGCCAGCCGCTTTGCCGCAACCGAGCGCCGCACCGTCCGCCAGGTGGTGCTGGCCGACCAGAATGCGGCGAACCAGCTGGCCGCCAAGGTAAAGGGCGGCACCGCGATCGATGCCGCCGCCCGCACGGCGGGGCTGGAGGCGGCAAGCTTCAGCGACCTCGACAAGGCGGCATTGGGCGCACAGACCTCGCAGGCGATCGCCACCGCTGCCTTTGCAGCAGGCGAAGGCGCCGTCGTGGGCCCGGTTCGCTCGCCGCTCGGCTGGCACGTGCTGCGCGTCGAGAAGGTCACCAAGGTCGCCGGCAAGACGCTGGAGCAGGCTCGTGCCGAGCTGGTCGCAGAGCTGAGCCGCAGCAAGGCGGCGGGCGCGATCAACGCGGTGCAGGAGAAGATCGACGGCGCGATCAACGATGGCGCCACCTTTGCGGAAGTGGTGAGCGAGGCCAAGCTCTCCGCACAGAGCACCGCGCCCGTCACCAGCGGCGGCACCAATCCGGACCAGCCGAACGTTCCAGCCGACCCGGCGCTCGCCCGCGTGATCGAGGCCGGCTTCGGCGCCGAGCAGGGCGATGCACCGCAGATCGTGCAGATCGAGCAGGACGGCAGCTTCGCGGTCGTCGGCCTGGACCGGGTACTTCCGGCGGCTCCTCGCCCGCTCGCACAGGTCCGCGACGTCGTGCAGAAGGCGTTCGTCGCCGAGCGCGCGCAGCAGGAAGCGCGCAAGGCCGCAGCGGCGATCCTCGCCAAGGTGAACGGCGGCACGCCGCTCGCCCAGGCGGTGGCCGCATCGGGCCTGAAGGTGCCGGCACCCACGCCGCTGACCGCAACCCGTGCGCAGCTCGCGGCCCAGCAGGGCAACGTGCCCCCGCCCGTCGAGCTGATGTTCTCGATGACGCCGAAGAAGGCGCGGCTGATCGCGGCGCCGGGCAACGGCGGCTGGTTCGTGGTGTACCTGGACAGCATCACGGCCGGCGATGCGAGCGGCGACAAGCGCGCCGTCGCCTCCGCGCGCGGCGGCCTGGGCCAGGTCGTCGGCCAGGAATATGCCGAGCAGTTCGCCGAGGCGGTCCGCCGCAACGTCGGCGTGACCAAGAACGACGCCGCCGTCGCCCGCGTCCGCACGACGCTCGCCGGCCAAGGCGGCGCGGCCAACTGACGCTGGAGAACGGAGCTTTGATCCAGGGACGCGAGGGCGCGCAGGCAGCGCTTGCCGCGGGCACGCCGGCGCTGCTGTGGCAGCGGCTGGTGGCGGACACCGAGACGCCGGTGGCCGCCGCGCTCAAGCTCATCGAGCCCGGCCGCGGCGACTTCCTGCTCGAGTCGGTCGAGGGCGGATCGGTGCGCGGACGCCACAGCCTGATCGGGCTCGCGCCGGACCTGGTGTTCCGCGCGACCGGCGCCGAGGCGACGATCAACCGCCACTGGCTGTCCGATCGCGATGCGTTCGAGCCGTGCGCGGAGCCGACCCTGGAAGCGCTGCGCACGCTCGTCACCTCGTGCCGGATGGACGTGCCCGAGGCGCTGCCGCGCGCCCTCGCCTGTCTGGTCGGCTATTTCGGCTATGAGACGATCGGCCTGGTCGAGAAGCTCGATCGGCCGCCGGCCAATCCGCTCGACCTGCCGGACATGGTGTTCGTGCGGCCGACGCTGCTGATGGTTTTCGATCGCCTTTCGGACGCGCTGTTCCTGGTGGCGCCGGTGTGGCCCGGATCGGCCGAGGCGGAGGCGACGATCGCCACCGCCGCGGCGCGGATCGAAGACGTGGCCGCTCGGCTCGCCCGCACGCCGCTTCCGGAGCCCGCCCGGCAGGAAGCGCAGGAGATCGCCCTCACCCCCGCACTGGCGCCCGGCCGCTATGCGGAAATGGTCGCAGGCGCGAAGGAGTATATCAGCGCGGGCGACATCTTTCAGGTGGTGCTGGCGCAGCGCTTCACCGCGCCCTTCACCCTGCCGCCGTTCGAGCTCTATCGTGCGCTCCGGCGGATCAATCCGTCACCGTTCCTCTACCACCTCGACCTGCCGGGCTTTTCGCTGATCGGCTCGAGCCCGGAGATCCTTGTCCGGGTGCGCGACGGTGAAATCACGATCCGTCCGATCGCCGGTACCCGTCCGCGGGGCGCGACCGCGGTCCAGGACGCGGAGAAGCGCGCGAGCCTGCTCGCCGATCCCAAGGAGCGCGCCGAGCATCTGATGCTGCTGGACCTGGGCCGCAACGACGTCGGCCGCGTGGCCGAGGCGGGCAGCGTGCGGGTGACCGACAGCTACGGCATCGAGTTCTACAGCCACGTGATGCATATCGTGTCCAACGTGGTCGGCCGGCTCTCGCCGGATCACGACGCGCTGGATGCGCTGTTCGCCGGCTTTCCGGCGGGCACGGTCAGCGGCGCGCCCAAAGTCCGCGCCTGCCAGGTGATCGCCGAGCTGGAGGGGGAGACGCGCGGCGCCTATGCGGGCGGCGTCGGCTATTTCTCGCCGGACGGATCGATGGACTCGTGCATCGTGCTGCGGACTGCGGTGGTCAAGGACGGCACCATGCACGTCCAGGCAGGCGCCGGCATCGTCGCGGACAGCAACCCGGACTATGAACAGCGCGAGTGCGAGGCCAAGGCGAGCGCGCTGCTCGCCGCCGCGCGCGAGGCGATCGCCCAGGCGAGCGGCCCCCGCTTCGGGCAATAGCGGGGGCGGGATCGCCGCCCGCTCCGGCAGAGGACGTCGGAAAAGCGGGGGCCCCTCCACCCACCTTGTATCCCCCCGAATGCGGGGATCCAGAGTTTAGCAGGACAGCGACGGCTGGCTTTCGGAACCCTGGGCTCCCGCCTTCGCGGGAGCACGGCAGGGGATCGGAAGAGGGCCGGCAAACGCCAGGTCAGTCAGGCACGGCGCCGCCTGTGAGCGGGACCGCCAAGTCACCGCAGCTGGCCCCCGGCTTCCGCCGGGGTACGGATTGGAAGAAGCGAACGATAGCGCGATCAGTCTCCGGCGCGGGGGAACTGCTCCGCCTGCTGCTGCGCCTTGCGCTGCTGGTACCATTGCCGCAGCAACTGCTGGTTGCAGCCGGTCTGGCCGCCGGTGCCGACTGGCGAGCAGCTGTCGGGCAGGCCGACGCGGTTGACCTCCATCATCGTCTCGGCGCGATTCGCCCAGCTTTGCGCGGCTGCCTCCTGTGAGGGCGGGTTGCGCAACTCGCTGGGGATGCGGAAGCGCTCGCTCTCGTCCTTGCGGGCGCAGACGACCACTTCGTTTTCCGTCTCGGGCTTGGGGCATTCCTCCTTGCCATAGACGGTGACGCTGCGCGTGCGCTGCGGGGGGGCGCTGCTGGTCTTCTCGGCTTCCTGGGCCATGGCCGGGGATGCCGCCAGCGCCGCCACGAGAATCCAACGAACCATGCCAACCTCCTGAACGCAAAACACACGCCCGACCAACGATCGGGTCCAGCGCAGCGTTGCGCCAGACTGCGGCGGCGCTATGGCAAAGCCATGATCCTTGTCATCGACAATTACGATAGCTTCACCTGGAACCTGGTCCATTACCTGATGGAGCTGGGTGCGCCGGTGAAGGTCGTGCGCAACGACGCGCTAACCGCCCAAGAGGCGCTGGCGAGCAATGCCGCCGGCCTCCTCATCTCGCCGGGGCCGTGCACCCCGAACGAGGCGGGTGTCTCGCTGGACCTGGTCGCCGCCTGTGCGGAGGCCGGACGGCCGCTCTTGGGCGTGTGTCTGGGCCACCAGGCGATCGGCCAGCATTTCGGCGGCAAGGTGGTGCGCGGCGGGCTGATGCACGGCAAGACCTGTCCGGTCGAGCATGACGGCACCGGCTTGTTCGAAGGGCTCCCCAGCCCCTTCACCGCGACCCGCTACCATTCGCTGATCGTGACGGAGGTGCCGGAGTCGCTGGTGGTCAATTGCACCGCCGGCGATGCCAGCGTTATGGGCGTGCGCCATGTGAGCCTGCCGATCCACGGCGTTCAGTTCCACCCGGAGAGCATCGCCACCGAACACGGCCATGCGATGCTTGCGAACTGGCTGAAGAGCACCGGCATCTCGCCGAAGCAGCGCGCGGCATGACGACCACCGTCCTGCTGCCGTCGACGGAGACGCCGTTGTCGCACGAGAGCGCGGCCGAGGCGTTCGGTGCCATCCTCGACGGGAAGGCGTCGGAAGAGGCGATCATCGCCTTCCTGGTCGGGCTCACCGAGCGTGGCGAAACCAGCATCGAAATCGCCGAGGCCGCGCGGGCCATGCGCCAGCGGATGGTGCCGATCGACGCGCCGCCCGGGGCGATCGACGTCTGCGGCACCGGCGGCGACGGGCACCATACCCTGAACGTCTCCACCGCCGTCAGCCTGGTGGTGGCGGCAACCGGCGTGCCGGTGGCCAAGCACGGCAACCGGGCTGCATCCAGCAAGGCAGGGGCTGCGGACACGCTCGAAGCGCTCGGCCTGGACATGATGCGCGCCGGGGCGATGGCCGAGCAGACACTGGCAGACATCGGCATCGCCTTCCTGTTCGCGGGCAACCACCATCCGGCGATGCGACGCATCCAGCCGCTGCGCCAGAAGATCGGCCGGCGCACCGTCTTCAACCTGATGGGTCCGCTCGCAAACCCTGCGCATGTCGAGCGCCAGCTGATCGGCATCGCACGTCCCGACTATGCGCCCCTCTATGCGGAGGCGCTGGAACGCCTGGGCGCCACGGCGGCCGCGGTGATCGCGGGCGAGGAGGAGCTGGACGAGATCTCGATCGCCGGCCCCACCCGCGTGGTGCGCATCGGGTTGGTCGCCCTGCCCGACCGGATCACGCCCGCGGACGCCGGGCTGCCGGCGAGCCCGCTCGAGGCGCTGCGCGGCGGCGACCCCGCGCACAATGCGCTGGCGCTGCGCCGGCTGCTGGCGGGCGAGGAAAGCGCCTATCGCGACGCAGTGCTGCTGAACGCGGCGGCCGCGCTGGTGATCGCGGACAAGGTGAGCGACCTTGCCGAGGGCGCGGTGCTTGCCGCCAACACGATCGATTCCGGTGCCGCCCGGCGCCTTCTGGACGCATGGATTGCCTACGCATGAGCACGATGCTTTCGAAGATTCTCGAGACCAAGCGCACCGAGGTCGCCGCCCGCAAGAGCATGGCAGGGGTGCAGGAGCTCGACCGCCGGGCGGGCATGCAGACGCCGCCGCGGGGCTTCCGCGCCGCGCTCGACGCCAAGCAGGGGCATGCGATCATCGCCGAGATCAAGAAGGCGAGCCCGTCGAAGGGGCTGATCCGTGCCGACTTCGACCCGCCGGCCCATGCGCGCGCCTATCAGGCGGGCGGTGCGGCCTGCCTCTCGGTGCTGACCGACGAGGAGTATTTCCAGGGATCGGACGACTATCTGGTCACCGCGCGCGCGGCCTGCGACCTGCCGGTGCTGCGCAAGGACTTCGTCATCGATCCATGGCAGGCGGCGGAGACGCGCGCACTGGGGGCGGACGCGATCCTGCTGATCGTGGCGGCCCTGGAAGACCGGCAGATGGCGGAGATCGAGGCGGCGGCGCTGGAGCGGGGGCTGGACGTGCTGGTGGAGGTCCATGACTATCCGGAGCTGGAGCGGGCGCTGAAGCTCAAGACGCGGCTGATCGGGGTCAACAACCGCGACCTGCGCGACTTCACCGTGAACTTCGATCGCACCTATGAGCTGGTTGCGCACGCGCCGGAGGGCTGCACCTTCGTGGCCGAAAGCGGGCTGACGGGG
Organism: Sphingomonas sp. ACRSK; assembly: GCF_022346685.1. Taxonomy (NCBI): domain Bacteria; kingdom Pseudomonadati; phylum Pseudomonadota; class Alphaproteobacteria; order Sphingomonadales; family Sphingomonadaceae; genus Sphingomonas; species Sphingomonas sp. ACRSK. Next base: position 30,025 of record NZ_JAKRNR010000021.1, read on the forward strand.
CGCGCCGACCTGGACGCGATGGCGGAGCACGGCATCCACTGCTTCCTGATCGGCGAGGCGCTGATGCGGCAGGACGACGTCGAGGCGGCAACCCGCGCCCTGACCCGATGACCGGCCTCACCCACCTCGACGCCGAGGGCCATGCCCGCATGGTGGACGTCGGCGACAAGGCGGTGACGGCGCGGCAGGCGACCGCCACCGGCCGGATCACCATGTCGGACGAGGCGCTGGCAGCGATCCGCGACGGGCTGGTGAAGAAGGGCGACGTGCTTGCGGTGGCGCGGGTCGCCGGGATCATGGCCGCCAAGCGCACCAGCGACCTGGTGCCGCTGTGCCATCCGCTGCCCCTCACCCGCGTGGTGCTGGACCTGACGATCGAGGCGGAGGGCATCGTCGCGACCGCGACCTGCGCGACGGACGGCAAGACCGGGGTTGAGATGGAGGCGCTGACCGCCGTCTCCGTCGCGCTGCTCACCGTCTATGACATGGCCAAGGCGCTCGACCGCGGCATGGTGATTGACGGCGTGCGCCTGCTCGCCAAATCGGGCGGCAAGTCCGGAGACTGGCAGGCGTGAGCCTGCTGCCGCTCGACGAGGCGCAGGCGCGGGTCTTGGGCCTCGCCAAGCCGGTCGCCGTCGAGACGGTGCCGATCCGCGACGCCATCGGCCGCTGGGCAGCCGACGACCTGCCGGCGCTGCGCACCCAGCCCGAGCGGGCGCTGTCGTCGATGGACGGCTACGCGATCCGCTTCGACGACCTGCCCGGACCTTGGGAGGTCATCGGGGAATCCGCGGCCGGGCGGCCGTTCGGCGGCAGCGTTGGCCCGAGCCAGGCGACGCGCATCTTCACGGGGGCCGCGTTGCCCGAGGGCGCCGACACGGTTCTGGTGCAGGAAGAGGCAGCGCGCGAGGGCAGCCGTCTGATGCTGGCGGGCGAAGGGCCGCCGCGGCGCGGCAGCAGCGTGCGTACGGCCGGGCTGGATTTTACCGCAGGCGAGCGGCTGCTGTCGGCAGGTGCGGCGATCACGCCGGCTGCGGCAGCGCTGCTGGCGGTGGGCGGGCACGGCATGGTTCCCGTCCGGCGCTGGGTGCGGGTGGCGATCGCGGCCACGGGCGACGAGCTCGTGCCGCCGGGTTCGCCCCCCGACGCCGGGCTTCCGGAGTCCAACGGCGTGCTGCTGGCGGGCCTGCTCGGGGAGCTGCCCGTCGAACGGATCGACCTGGGCATTCTGCCGGACGACCTCTCCGCACTCACCGCCGCCTTCGCCGGGGTGGATGCCGATGTGCTGGTGACGACGGGGGGCGCCTCCGTCGGCGACCACGATCTGGTGCGGCCGGCGCTGGAGGCGGCAGGCGCGCGGATCGACTTCTGGCGCATCGCGATGCGGCCGGGCAAGCCGATGATGGCGGGCAGGCTCGGCAACGCCGTCGTGCTGGGCCTGCCAGGCAATCCGGTCTCCGCCTTCGTGACGGCAACGCTGTTCCTGCTGCCGCTGGTGCGCATGCTGGCGGGCGCGGCCGATCCGCTGTCGCGGCGGCGCGTGGTGCCGCTCGGCGCGCCGCTGGCCGCGAACGACCGGAGGGCCGATCACCTGCGCGCGGAACTGCGCGACGGGGTTGCCTTCCCCGCCCCCGCGCAGGACAGCTCCATGCTACGCACGCTCGCCCGGGCAGACTGCCTGATCGTGCGTCCTCCCTATGCTGGCGCGGCAAAAGCGGGCGACTCGGTGGAAATCCTGGATATCGGTTGACAGGGGGCGGCTCCGTTTCCTAAAGGTTCCATATCTGTTCCGACGGAGGACCGCATGCTCACGCGCAAGCAGCACGAGCTGATCTGCTTCATCGACGACCGGTTGAAGGAAACCGGCGTGTCCCCCTCGTTCGAGGAGATGAAGGAAGCGCTCGACCTCAAGTCGAAGTCGGGCGTGCATCGCCTGATCAGCGCGCTGGAGGAACGCCAGTTCATCCGTCGTCTGCCGAACCGCGCCCGCGCGCTGGAAGTGCTGCGGATGCCGGACCGGCCCGAGACGGCCAAGAAAGCGCCGGCCAAGACGGCGCCCGCCCGAAGCGCGCCGGTCGCGCCGCCAGCTCCCGCCAACGACGTCATCGAGATCCCGCTGCACGGCCGCATCGCCGCCGGCGTCCCGATCGAGGCGATGGAAGGCCAGCAGATGCTGCCGGTGCCGGCCGCGCTGCTGGGCTCGGGCGAGCATTATGCGCTCGAGGTCGCGGGGGACTCGATGGTCGAGGCGGGCATCCTCGACGGCGACTATGCCTTGGTTCGCCGCACCGACGCGGCGCGCGACGGCGAGATCGTGGTCGCGCTGATCGACGAGAACGAGGCGACGCTGAAGTATTTCCGCCGTGAAGGCGCGATGATCCGCCTCGACCCGGCCAACCGCAGCTATGATCCGCAGCGCTATCGCCCGGACCAGGTGCGGGTGCAGGGGAAGCTTGCAGGACTGCTGCGCCGCTACTGAGGCGGACGCTGGGTGTTCGGTTAGCGAGGCTTGTGCCGAGCGGCCTGTGGGGGACTCGGCTCCAACCTCGCAGCGGTAGTGAATGCCGCTGTGGTTAGAAGGGCGACCTCCGTCGTTGAGGGCGAGAAGCCGGCGCGGTGCGGCGTCAGGGAGACGGGTGGTCCCGGCCGCTCCTTCTGCGCCGCGGCCAGCGATCCGCCACGGGCGCCGTCGTCGGCGGGGTGATCCACGGGTGCTGATCCCCGGGCGCGCGGACCCGGCGCGCCTCGGGCGGATCGAAGCGGATGGCGATGCCGCCCGTTTGCGCGAGCACCGGTCGGTCTAGCCGCAGCCACCGGGGCGTGCAGCCGCGCGGAAGGCGGCGTTCGCTGACGACGATGTCGGCGTCACGGCATGCGGCGATCAGGTCGCGCACCGGAAGCAGGTAGCCGCTGCGGGTGGCGACGACGCGCCAGACGCGATCGCGGGCAGCAACATCGACGACGCAGACGTCGGCGGTGCAGCGGGCGTTAGGCTGCTCGGCGAGCGGGGGCAGCTCGCCCTCGACACCGCCCCCCTCCCCCAAGGTGCCCCGCACATAGTCGCCTGCCCGGTCGCGGAGGATCGCCATGCCTCCCTCGGGCGTGCGAATTGCGAGGTGCCGACCGTCGCTGGTGACGAGCAGGTCCGGCGCGGGCGTCGCGAGCGCCCACAGCGCTCCAACGGCAAACGGTGCCAGCCCCAGCAGCCGCGCGCGCGTGCGCCATAGCGCCAGCCACAGCCCGCCTGCGACCATCAGCCCGAACGCTCCGCCCGGCATCGACGGCAGTGCCGCGACGGAACCCGGGGCGGCCGCAACCGTGCGCGCGAGCCACAGCAGCAGCGACAGGGCGTGCTCGACTACCCACCAGGCCGGCGCGCCGAGGCGGAGGAGATCGAGCAGCAGTGCCAGCGCCTCCGCCGGCATGACGACAAAGGTGGTGAGCGGGATCGCGACGATGTTGGCGAGCGCGCCATAAAGCCCGGCCTTGTGGAAGTGGAACAGGCCGATCGGCATCAGCACCGCCTCCACCGCGACGCCGGTCAGCAGCAGCGATCCGAGGTTCCGCAACAAACGTCGCGGCAGCCCCTCGTCGCACGCCTGGAACCACCGGCGGACTCGCGGGTGCTCGTGGAGGGCGACGATGGCGGTGACGGCGGCGAAGCTCAGTTGGAAGCTAGGGCCGGCGAGCGACTCCGGAAGCAGCAACAGCACCAGGAAAGCCCCGGTCGCGACCAGCCGCAAGGTGATAGCCTCCCGCCCCATCGCCAGCGCCGCCAGCACCAGCAGGGCTGCGACGCAGGAGCGAATCGTCGGCACCTCGGCCCCGGACAGCCAAGTATAGCCGATCGCCGCCAGCGCCGCGCCCGAGGCCGCCACCAGCGGGAGGCGCACCCGCAGGGCGAGCGCCGGCACCAGCGCCAGCACGCGGAGCAACAGCAACATGGTCGCGCCGACCACCGCCGTCACGTGGAGGCCGCTGATCGACAGGAGGTGGGCGAGGCCCGCGCGGCGCATCGCCTCGTCCGCGTCCTCGCCAATCGCCCCCCGGTCTCCGGTCACCAGCGCGGCCGCGACTCCGCCCTCGCTGCCCGGCACCTGCTGGTGGATGTGGGCGGTCAGGCGGTTGCGCAGCCCCGCGGCGGGGTTGACCGCCGGGGCCACCACCTCGACCGGCGCGAAGCCACGGCCCGTCGCGCCGACGCGGTCGAACCACGCCACGCGGGTGAAGTCATAGGCGCCGGGCACGGCAGGTGGCGGCGGGGGTACGAGTCGCGCGCGCAGCCGCAGGACGGCGCCGGGTCCTGCGCCGACCGGAAGTGCTTCCTGCGGCACGTTGACCCGCACGATCGGCGGCAGCGTGGGCATATCGACCGGCGCGAGCCGGAGCCGCACCAGATCGCGTGCTGGCAAGGGCTCGACTCTGTCGACGCGCGCGGTGAAGGCGAAGACGCCGGGCCGCGCCAGCACCGGCGCCGCGACGCGCTCGGCACGCCACCACACCAGCGCGCAGCCGAGCGCGGCCAGCAACCCGGCACCCGCCACGATCCGGCCGAGCCGCCCGGCCGTGGGAAAGACCATGCCTGACGCACCGACGCCGAGCGCACAGAGCAGGAACGCCATCCACGAGGAAACGTTGGGCAGCACGAACCAGGCGGCGATGCCCGTGCCGAGTGCCACGGGGATCCACAGCGGCAACTGGTCCCGCTCGGCTTCAAGCCATCGCTCGACCACATGCAAGAAATACACCCGCCGGTTGATTTGAAGCCTCGGAGGGGCCGTGCTAGGGGCGGGCGCGGCTGATGTGGCCATGATTGTTCGAGCTTGGGAGCAGGCGCAGTTGCGCGCAAGTATGGATACCGGAACCTCGCCTGAAGGCGCAGTCGTCACGCGCTTCGCCCCCTCCCCCACGGGGTTCCTGCATATCGGCGGCGCGCGCACCGCGTTGTTCAACTGGCTCTATGCCCGCCACCATGGCGGCAAGTTCCTGCTCCGCATCGAGGATACCGACCGCGCGCGCTCGACCGAGCCCGCGATCGAGGCGATCGTCGACGGCATGCGCTGGCTGGGCCTTGACTGGGACGGCGACGCCGTGTTCCAGTTCTCCCGCGCCGATCGCCATGCCGAAGTCGCGCACCAGCTGCTCGCCGCCGGCCACGCCTATAAATGCTACGCGACCGCCGAGGAACTGACCGCGCTGCGCGAGCGGCAGCGGGCCGAGGGCAAGCCGATCCGCTACGACGGCCGCTGGCGCGACTGCGATCCCGCCACCGCACCGGAAGGCGCGCCCTATGTGGTGCGGCTGAAGGCGCCGAAGGACGGTGCGGTCACGATCCCCGACCGGGTGCAGGGCGATGTCACCGTCGCCAATGCCGAGCTCGACGACTTCGTGCTGCTGCGCTCGGACGGCACCCCCACCTACATGCTGGCGGTGGTGGTCGACGACCACGACATGGGCGTCACCCATGTGATCCGCGGCGACGACCATCTCAACAACGCGTTCCGGCAGCTGGCGCTGATCCGCGCGATGGACGCCGTCGAGGGCGGCTGGCCGGACCCGGTCTATGCGCATGTCCCGCTGATCCACGGGGCGGACGGCGCCAAGCTTTCCAAGCGCCACGGCGCGCTGGGTGTCGACGCCTATCGCGACGAGCTCGGCATCCTGCCCGAGGCGCTCAACAACTATCTGCTGCGCTTGGGCTGGGGCCATGGCGACGAGGAGATCATCAGCCGCGATCGCGCGATCGAGGTATTCGATCTCGCCGGTGTCGGCCGCTCGCCCGCACGCTTCGATCTCAAGAAGCTCGCGCACGTGAACGGCCACTATATCCGCGAGGCGGACGACGCCCGACTCGCCGACCTCGTCGCGGCTCGCCTGCCCCAGGCTCCGGATGCAGCGGGGCTCGATCTGCTGCGCCGCGCCATGCCGGCGCTGAAGCCGCGCGCGGCCGACCTCAACGAACTCGCAGACAACACCGCCTTCCTTTTCGCCACCCGCCCGCTGCCGATCGAGGAGTCGGCGGCTCCCCTGCTCGCAGGCGATGCGCCCGCGCTGCTTTCGCAGCTGCACACGGCGCTTGACGCGGTCGAGCGGTGGGATACGGAGACGACAGAACATGCGGTACGCAGCGTGGCGGACGCAGCCGGAGTGAAGCTGGGTGCAGTCGCACAGCCGCTTCGCGCCGCACTGACCGGTCGCCGCACCTCGCCGGGCATCTTCGACGTTCTCGAACTGCTCGGACGCGAGGAAAGCCTCGGCCGCATCGCCGACCAGATGGCCGTTCCGGCCAACCACTGAACGAAAGGACGACACCCGATGAGCGAGACCGCCAAGTTGCAGGTAGCGGGCAAGGACGGTGACTATCCGGTGCTCTCGGGCACGGTCGGACCGGACGTCATCGACATCCGCAAGCTCTATGCGCAGACCGGCGCCTTCACCTACGATCCCGGCTTCACCTCGACCGCGAGCTGCGAGTCGGGCCTGACCTACATCGATGGTGACCAGGGCGTGCTGCTGCACCGCGGCTACCCGATCGACCAGCTCGCCGAAAAGTCGAGCTTCATGGAAGTCAGCTACCTGCTGCTGAACGGCGAGCTGCCGAACCAGGGCGAGCTCGACAAGTTCACCAACACCATCACGCGCCACACCATGGTGCATGAGCAGCTGGCGAACTTCTATCGCGGCTTCCGTCGCGATGCGCACCCGATGGCGATCCTGTGCGGCGTCGTCGGCGCGCTTTCGGCCTTCTACCACGACTCGACCGACATCACGGATCCGGTGCAGCGGCAGATCGCCAGCCACCGCCTGATCGCCAAGATGCCGACGATCGCAGCGATGGCGTACAAGTACTCGGTGGGCCAGCCGTTCCTCTATCCGGACAACAAGCTGTCCTACACGGGCAACTTCCTGCGCATGACCTTCGGCGTGCCGGCCGAGGAATATGAGGTCGATCCGGTCATCGAATCGGCGATGGACAAGATCTTCATCCTCCACGCCGATCACGAGCAGAACGCGTCGACCTCGACCGTTCGTCTGGCCGGTTCGTCGGGCGCCAACCCGTTCGCGTGCATCGCGGCGGGCATCGCCTGCCTGTGGGGCCCGGCACATGGCGGCGCCAACGAGGCGGCGCTTAACATGCTGCGCGAGATCGGCACCCCGGATCGCATCCCCGAGTACATCGCCCGCGCGAAGAACAAGGACGATCCGTTCCGCCTGATGGGCTTCGGCCACCGCGTGTACAAGAACTTCGACCCGCGCGCGAAGGTGCTGTCGAAGGCCGCGACCGAGGTGCTCGACAAGCTCGGCATCAACGATCCGGTGCTGGATACCGCCCGTGAGCTCGAGCAGATCGCGCTCAAGGACCAGTATTTCATCGACAAGAAGCTCTACCCGAACGTGGACTTCTATTCGGGCGTGATCCTGTCGGCGATCGGCTTCCCGACCGAGATGTTCACCGTGCTGTTCGCCCTTGCCCGCACCGTCGGCTGGGTCGCGCAGTGGAACGAGATGATCTCGGATCCGGCCCAGAAGATCGGTCGTCCGCGTCAGCTCTACACGGGCCCGACGCAGCGCGACTATGTCGAGATCGGCCAGCGCTGATGCGCGTGTCCCGACGATTGCTGATGATCGCCGGCGCGGTCGCGGCGATCGTCGGGCTGTTCTGGATCGGCCAGGGGATGGGCATCATCCGCTGGCCGGCCTCCAGCTTCATGATCGACCAATATGACTGGGTGCTCACCGGCACCGTCACCGCCGTGGCAGGGCTGGTCGCGATCCTGATCGCACGGCGGATGCGCGGCTAGCGACTTCGTCGCCAGGCAGCCTCTCTTCCGGGGTCCTGCCGTTCCCAGGAGCGCCCGGCCCATAGCGCCGCGACCCGATGCACCCTCCCGGGCCGGATCAGTGCACCGGCCATACCCACAGGATCAAGGGCGTGCCCAGCAGCAGGACGAGCACCGACAGCGGTGCCCCCAGCCGCGCATAGTCGCCGAAGCGGTAGCCGCCGGGGCCCATAACCAGCGTGTTGCACTGGTGCCCGATCGGGGTGAGGAAGTCGCAGCCCGCACCCACGGCCGTCGCCATCAGGAACGCCTCCGGCCGGTACCCCAAATCGCCTGCGAACGTGGCGGCGATCGGCGCCATCACCAGCACCGTGGCGGCGTTGTTGAGGAACGGCGTCACCGCCATCGCGGCGACCAGGATCAGGCCCACCGCACCCCAGACAGGGAGCGACGCCGCCGTCTGCGCGAGCCAGACGCCGATGATGTCGCTCATGCCCGTCGTGCGCAGCGTGTCGCTGACCGGGATCAGCGCGCCGAGCATCACCAGGATCGGCCATTCGATATGGCTATAGGCGTCCCGCACCGGCAGCGATCCGGTGAGGATCACGACGGCCGCAGCCGCGAAGAAGGCGACCGCCACCGGGACCAGCCCGCTCGCCGTCGCGGCCATGGCCACCCCCAGCACCGCCAGCGGCAGCAGCCCCTTGCGCGCGTTGCCCAGCCGCAGCGAGCGTTCGGCAAGCGGCAGGCAGCCGAGCATGCGAAGCCGCTCCGGCAGCAGCCCGAGCGGGCCCTGCAGCACCACCACGTCACCGGGGCAGAGCACCGTGTTCGCAAGGCGTCGCGTCAGTCGCTCGCCCCGGCGGGAGATCGCAATCAGGTTCACGCCATAGCGCGCCTGGAGCAGCATGCGCCCCGCGGTCTGGCCGACGAGCACCGAGTCGGCGCCGAGCACGGCTTCGATCACGCCGACCTCGTCGTGCTCGCTGCCCTGCGGCTGGGCGCGGTCGTGCCCCTCCAGCTCCAACCCGTCGCCGGCGATGACCTGTTCGAGCGTGTCGGGCGCGCCGCCCAGGATCAGCACGTCGCCGGCGCGGAGCTCGAGCTCGCGCCAGGGTGTCGTGCGGATCCCGGCGCGCAGCACCTGCGTGACGGTGACGTCATGGCCGTGGCGGGCGACGAAGGCGGCGATGGTCTCCCCCACCGCCTCGGATCGCTCGGCGACGCGTGCCTCCGTCACATAGTCCTGGATGTCCAGCGCCTCGCCCATCGTCGGTGCGGCGCGGCGGTCGCCCGGCAGCAGGCGGTAGCCGAAGCGCAGGAACAGCAGCCCCATGAGCGTCAGGCCAAGGCCCACCGGCAGATAGTCGAACATGCGGAACGGCATGCCCGTCATGTCCTCTCGCACGCGGCTGACGATGATGTTCGGCGAGGTGCCGACAAGCGTCATGAGGCCGCCCAGCAGCGACGCGAATGACATAGGCATCAGCAGCGCGGAAGGCGAGCTCTTCGAGCGCTTCGCCATCTGAAAGGCGGCGGGCATCAACATGGCGAGCGCACCGATGTTCTTCACCAGCGCGGAGGCGAACCCCACCGAGGCGCACAGCACCATGAGCTGCGAGGGCAGCCGGGTCACATATTTCTGCACCACCCGGAGCATCCGCTCGATCACCCCGGAACGCTGCACGGCGCCGCTGATGACCAGCGCGGAGGCGACGATCACGACGATGTCGTCGGAGAAGCCGCTGAAGGCGTCCTCCGGCTTCACCAGGCCCAAGCCGATCGCCGCGAGGAGGGCGATGACCGCCGTCACATCGTAGCGGAACTTCCCCCAGATGAAGAGCAGCATCATGCCCGTCAGCACACAGACGGACAGGATTTGCGGCGTTGTCATGCGAACGCGGGTCCCCCAGCACCAGTTTCCGCTGTGCTCAACGCCCGACCGCGCCGGAGGTGCCGATCAATAATCCCGCGAAACGCGAAGGTTAGCGCTCTGGCGGCCGATCGTGGAAATGGAGGAGAGCAGCGAGAGCCAGCGGGTGACGCGGAACTCCACGTTGGTCGCCGAATAGCCCTGCCCGTCGGTGACGATCTCCGCATAGAAGCGCCGCGTCAGATATTTGCCCGCGGCGACCGACGTGCCCTGCCCGGTCTGCGGGTCGGCCGGCAGGATGCGCAGGCGGTCAAGCCCGGTCGCGCGGCGCACGGCATTGATCGGGTTGAGCCCGGTGTCCCCATCCTGCAGCGCTGCCACCGCGGCTGCGAGCTGAAGCGCCTCCGGCGCCGAGAGGTTGGTGATGGAGGTGCCGAACAGCAGCCGCGACAGCAGCTCGTCCTGCGGCAGCGCGGGCGTGCTGGTGAAGTCGATCTCCGGCTTGAGCGCCGTGCCCGTCACACGGATGTTGGCGTTCAATCCCTCGGCGTCCGCATCGGCGGAGATGTCGAGCGCCGGGTTCGCGGGCACCGACCCATCAAAGCGGATGTTGCCGCGCTCCAGCTCGAACTCGCGGCCCGCGAACTCGACATCGCCCTGCACGAGGTCGGCACGACCGCGGATCGACGGGTTGGTGGGCTCGCCGCGGATGGTAAGATCGGCAGACCACTCGCTGCTGAGGCCGAGGCCGGATACCATCAGCCCCTTGCTGGCGCGCGCCTGCAGGTTCAACCGCCACGGGCGGCGGGGAACCTCGTCCTGCTCGTCGCCGCCGGGCAGGTTGATCTCGCGAATGGCGATGCGCGGCAGGGGTGCGCTCGCCGACGCCTTGCCGAGCTGATAGCGGCCCTCGTTCAGGCGCACTTCGCCGCCGATGGTGCCGCCCGAACCGTCCGAACGGATGGTGATCGGGCCGGTGACGGTGGCGGCCAGCGTGTCCGTGTTGATCAGCCGGGCGCGCTGCGCCTCCAGCGCCAGGTCGATGCCGAAGCCGCGCACGGCCGCGAGGTCGAACGTGCCGGTGCCGCTCACCTGCCCCGAACGGCCGTCGCTGGCGGAGAAGCGGTCGATCACCAGCCGCGATCCGCCGAAGCGGCCTTGCGCGTTCACCTGGGTCAGGACCGTGCCCGTGGCGCCGCTCTCGATCCGGGCGTTGGTGGCCCGAAGCGATCCGCGGATCTGCGGATCGGCCAGCCGGCCGCTGACGTCGGCGCCGATCGCGAGGGGCCCGGAAAGGTCGAACAGCTCGATCCCCGTAGCCCGCCACAGCGTATCGGCGGGGCCGTCGTAGCGGAGCTGCGCGGCGAGCGGCGCATTGGCGATGCGGCTGGCCAGCGTGCCGCCGCTCCCCAGCGGCGCGAGCCGGGCCTGGGCACGGCCGATGATCTTGCCGCCGCTGGCCAGCAGCGCACGCGCGCCGATCTTGTTGGAGTCGAGCACCGCGGCCAGGCCGATGTCGATCGGCCGCGACGCGAGCACCAGGCTGGCGCGCGACAGGCCGCGCACCGTCATGTTGACCCGCCCGCTCGGCACGCCGTCGCGCAGGGCATAATCGAGCTTGCCCGAGGCGTTGCCGCTGAGGCCCAGCCCGGGATAGCCGATGTCCAGCACCGTCAGCGGCATGCGGGTGAGCTGCAGCGCGACTTCCGTGTCGCCGCCGCCGAAGCGGCCGGACGCCTGCGCCTCCCCGCCGGCAAAGGTGAAGCGGGTCGGCGCGATCGTCCAGCCGCCGTCCGCCTCGCGCCGGATCACCGCCGGCGTCTCCAGCCGAAGCGTGCGGCCGTCGAGGCTACCCTGGGCCTGCACGCGATATTCGTCGGCGGTTACCTGGGTGACCGACTGGATCGCAAAGGCGCGGCCCTGCGAGCCGGCGATCGAGGCCCGCACCTCGCCCTCGCCACCGCGTAGCTTCGCGTTGGCGGCGAGCCGCGCGATCGAAAGCGCACCCCGGCGCAGCCCTTGCGCCGTCAGCGTGGCGTCGACCGTGGTTCCGTCCGGATCGAGCAGCAGGCTTGCTTCCAGCCGGCCGGTGCGCACCCGTCCCTGCCCGCCCAACTGCGCGTTGCGAGCATCGGCGGCGATGTCGATGCGCTGGATGCCACCCTGGGGCACGAAGCGAACTTCTCCCGAGAGGCCGCCGCCGCCGAATGCCAGCCGGCCGTCGAACCCGCCCTCGACGATCGCGATCGCGCCGCTCGCGCGGGTGCCGCTCACGTCCAGGCGATCGACCGCGATGCTCGCGTCCTGGCCGCGCGGGAGCAGGATGCGCCCGGCGCCCGTGAACGGGCCGAGACGAGAGCCGCCCACAGCGGTGAAGGCAAAGCCCTCCGCCGTCGGATCAAGGTGTGCGGTCACGTCGCTGAGCCCGAGCGTGTCGTTCGGGCGCTGGAAGCGCAGGTCGAGCGTCGGCTTCTCGATACGCCCGTCGAGCACGAGCGACACGGGGCCATAGGTCCGCTGGCGGCCCTGGCCCACGAAGCGGAAGGTGCCGTCACGCCGCCGCAAGCCGTTGCCGCTGAGCGTCAGCCCCGGCGAGGTCAGGACGAGGTTGCGGAAGTAGAGCACGCCATCGGCGCCCCGCTCGAGCCCGGTGGTGATTCGGGGCAGGCCTTCGGTGAGCGAGCGGAAGAATCCATTGTCCAGCCGCACCATCTGCGCGGCACCCCGCCCGACGATCCGCGTCCCCCGCCCATTCAGGCCCGGCACCACCGTCAGCCGCGACTGGACGTCGACGATGCCGAGCCCCGGGATCAGATAGCGCCGGAGCCCGCCGGTGAGCCCGACTTCATAGCGCCCGTTCCGCAGATCGAGCACCAGCATGATCGTGCCGTTGAGCTTGTCCGAGCGCAGCCGGAGGTTCGTGCCCGTCAGCGTGCGCGCGGTCACCTTCAGCGCGCCGTCGACCGACAGGTTGCGAAGGATGCCGCCCGCGACGTCTCCGACGCCGGTCACGCGCTGGGCGGTCACCCGGATCGGCACCGTCACGGGCGCCGGCGAAAGCCGTCCCTTCCCGCTTGCGCGAGCACCCTCGAAGCCGGTGTCGTCGAACGCGAGGCGATCCGCCGTGAGCCGATAGTCGAACGCGGCGGTCGCGAACTCCCCCTCCAGGATCGCGCGCAGTTCGATGTTGCGGCCGGACATGTTGGGGAACAGCGCCGCCGGCTGAAGCAGCCGCGCGTGGAGGCGCAGGTCGCGATAGGCGCGGCGTGCGAGGTCGAGGCCACCCTCCGCCTCCAGCGCAAGCGCGCGGGAGCGAAGCCCCAACCGTCCCTCCAGCCGGCGATTGGCCAGCGTCGCAGCGCCGTTGACGAGGACACGCGGTGCGGACAGCCGCTGGAGCTTGCCGTGGAGCAGCGATGCCGGGGCGAGCGTACCGCCGAGCGTATAGGCGCCGGCACGGTTTCCGAGGGTGAGGTCGATGACTCGCGTGTCGCCGGCGATCCCGAGCGCGCTGCCTTGCCAGCGGGTCCAGGTACCGTCGCCGTCGATGCGCAGCGTCAGCGGGCGTCGGATTCCCGTGAGCCGGGCCAGCACGCCGTCGGCGCGGCCGATCGCGCGGGTGGCGACCTCGAAGCGATCGCGGTCGGGCTCCGCATCCAGATGGACGCGCAACAGATCGCTGCCGTCGATGCGCGCGGCGAGATCGACCAGCGCGCGGCCGGAGCGGATGTCGGCCCGGCCCTGTAGCCGGCCGACGCGCGCCACGCCCGTGACTGCGGGCTCCACCTCAAGCCGATCGATGCGGAGGGCGCCGATGCGGATGTCGAACCCGGGCAGGATGGGCCCCTTGCGGCCGGTCGGGCGCGGCTGCGGTAATTTCGCGAGGATGCCGCGCGGAACCACCAGGCGGGTGATGTCGAGCCGGTTCGACAGCCAGGCAAACGGGCTCCAGTCGAGGTTGGCGACCGGCGCGCGGAAGACCAGTCCCTTCGGATCATAGACGCGCACGTCGATCAGCTGCGCGCGGCCGTAGATCGAGCCCTCGATGCGGCCGATGCGGTAGCGCATGCCGTCCTTGGGCTGAAGCGCGGCGACCCGATTTGCGATCAGCCGATGACCGAGACCGGTGTCGAGCAGCAGCAGGAGCGCCGCGATCGCGCCCAGCACCAGCAGCAGCGCGCCCGCGATCCGCCGCGCCCAGCGTCGGCGCCGACGCACGGCGACGGCCGGCGCTTCGGGCGTTTCCTCGTCGCTCAAAATGCCTGCCCCAGCGAGACGTAGACGGCGACGCACGCGTCGCCCTCTTGCGGGTTGAGCGGCGTTCCCACGTCGATGCGGATCGGCCCGAAGCTGGAATAATAGCGGACGCCCAAGCCCGCACCGTAGCGGAAGCCGGAAAAGTCCGGCAGCGTCGAGGTGTAAATGTTGCCACCGTCTAGGAACGGCACCACGCCGAAGTTGCCGAAGGCGCGCACTCGTGCCTCCAGCGAAAATTCCGCGAGGCTGCGCCCGCCGATCGGGTCGTTGTTCGGGTCGCGCGGGCCGATGTCTTGATAGCCATAGCCGCGCACCGACGCGCCGCCACCCGCGTAGAAACGGCGGGACGGCGCCACCGCGTCGCGCGGCGCACCCAGGATCGAGCCCAGCCGCACGCGCCCCGCCACCACCACCCCGTCGCGGACCGGCTGGTAGGCGCTGGCGTCGATCTGCGCGCGGGTATAGCCGAACGCCTTGCCCGACAGCGACAGTTCCGGGCTCACCCGCGCTCCCAACCGGAAGCCGCGGGTCGGATTGAGCAGGTCGTCCGACCCGTCATAGTTGATCGAGGTGGGCGCCGCCGCGATGAAATAGGTCTGCCGCCGCGGCTCGCCGGTGGAGACGATCACGTCGCGCTCGTCGGTGGCGACCAACTCGGCACCGAGCGACCAGGTCCAGGTCTTCTGGAAGAAGATGTTGGTCTGCCGCTCCAGTGCGCCCGAGACGGAGAAGGTATCCGCCTCATACGCGTCGCGCTCCACATGCGAGGCGGAGATCTGACCCGTGAGGACCCGGTCGCGTGCACGGAAGTTGTTGCGGCGGAAGGTGAGCGCGCCCAGCTGCTCGCGGGTGCCGAGCACGCCCCGTACCGTCAGCGCCCCCTCGGGCGGGAAGAGGTTGCGATGCGTCCAGCTGGCCTCGGCGCGCGCCCCCTCCCCCGTGCCATAGCCCAGCTCGCCGGCGATCGTTCGCGGCGGCGCCGGCTCGAGCAAGACGTTGAGGTCGACGGAGCCGGGCGAAAGCCCCTCCACCTCCCGCACGCGGACCGAAGACACCAGGCCCGTCTGGATGATCGCGCGGCGCAGGTCGTCCACCTCCGCCGCGTCGTACGGATCGCCGGGAGCAAAGCGGGCGATCTCCTGCACATGCTCGCCGTCGAACACGCGCGCGTCGGGCGTGCTGATGCGGCCGAAGCGCCGTTCCCCGCCGGGAGTGACCGGCATCTCCAGCGTGGCGGTGCGCGTCGCATGATCCAAGGCCACCACCGGCGGTCGCACCCGCGCGAAGGGAAACCCCTCCCGCCCGACGGCGGTGCGCAACCGCTTCTCGCCCGCCTCGATCGCGTCGCCGTTGACCGGGTCCTGCGGCTTCACACCCAGCGCGGTCGCGAGCGCCGGGGCCTTGGCACCTGCTTCCTCGGCGCCCGGCAGCGTCACCTGCTGGAAGCGATACAGCGGCCCGGGCTCGACCTGCAGCGTGACGAGCAGCTTGCCCTCCTCCGCTGACGTCGTCGTCGTCACCCGCGCGTCGAAATAGCCTTCGTTGCGCAGCAGGTCGTTGAGGAGCGCCGCATCCTCGCGTGCACGCCGATCGATCTGGGCCACGTTGGCGGCATGCGCCTCGTTCGCCCGCAACGTCGACAGTTCGTCGAAGCGTTCGCGGAACAAGTCGCCGCCGATCCCCTCGATGCCAAGGACGCGATAGGCGTAGCGGCGCTCCACCGTCGCCAGGTCGGCTGTCTGGTCCGTCGATGCGGTCGCCTCTGCGGGGTCCGGCGACAGATCGGGCCAGTCGACGCCGATGTCGGGCATCGGCGACAGCGGCGAAGCGGGATCAAGGGTCGAGCCCAGGTCGTCCGAAGGCGCCGGCGTGGCGGGCGCCTGCTGCGCACGCGCGCCTGCGGACGCGAGTGCGGTGACGCACCCGGCGGCAGCGAGCAGGACGAGCCGGCGGGAGGGCCACGACATAGTGGCTTCCCTAGACCGACTCCACGGCGCCCGCCAATCGTTTAGGCACGATGGCCCGCGATGCGCCGCACGCACGGGGCGGTCCGTTGGGGCGGTGTCGCATGGCTGGCGCGCGCGGCATCGACATGGCAGAGGCAGGGCATGGACCCGCGCCCCTCCCGCAACACCGCTGCCGGCGGCTTCGCCATCGCGACCGGCGTGCTCGGCGGCACGATCCTCGGCGCTGTCGGCTTCCACCAGCCGACGATCGGCTTTCTGGTCGGTGCGGCGGCGGGCGTCGCAATCGCGCTGGCGGTGTGGCTGGTCGACCGCCGCTGACGGTCAGCGCAGGCGCCGGGCCAGCCAGACGACGCGGCCCACGATCTCCAGGCGGTCGCCGGGGCGCACCAGGATCGGCGGGTAGGCGGGATTGTCGCTGACGAGAGCGGTGCAGTCCGTAGTTTTGCGCAGGCGCTTCACCAGCAGGACGCCTTCGTGGCGGACGACCTGGACGCCCTCCCCGCCGTCTCGCGAGCCGGTGTCGACCAAAATTGAGTCGCCGTCCTCCAGCGTCGGCGCCATCGAGTCGCCGCGCACGGCGATCATCGACAGCGCCTCCGGCCGCGTGCCGAGCCGGCGGACGAACTCGCTATCGAGGCGCAAGGGTGCGGCGGATTCCAGTTCCACCAGGGCGCCAGGTCCCGCGGAGGCCGCAAGGTCCAGGCGCGGGATCGCGACTGTGTGCGGCACCACCGGACCTCCCAGCCGCGCTTCCGGAACGCCGAAGTAGCGGGCCAGCTTCTCGCGGTCCTCCTCGCGCAACATGCGCGGGCTGCCGCGCTCCAGATATTGCTGAAGATAGGCGGCGTTGCGTCCGAGCAGTCGCGACAGCGCGGCCAGGCTCTCGCCCCGCTCTGCCGCCAGCGCGGCGAGCACCGCGCGTTGCTGCTCCGGTTCCACGCCTCTTGGTAGCCGTAGGAATCTTCCTAGACAAGTTGGATTTGCGAGAACAGAACCGGAACAGAAAGATGCGAATCAGGAGATTGTCAGGTGACAATTCTGCAGAAGATCGACCGGTTCTTGCACGCGAGCGGCATGCCGCCTACGCTGTTCGGGCGGAACGCGGTGCACGACCCGCGACTGGTCGGCGACCTGCGCAACGGACGCGAACCGCGGCCCGACACGGTGGCGCGGATCGAGACGTATATCGCCGAGCAGGAGGGCCGCGCATGAGCCGCGGGCCGGACGTGACGACCTTGCTGGAACGCCGGCTGCTGCTGGCCGGCCAGGCAGGCGGCCACGGGATCACGATCGAGGGCATCGAAAGCACGCCCTGGGCGAGCGCCACCTTCAACGGCGCGCGCCACCGGTTCCGGCTGGCTGGGAGGGCGACAGCGGAACTAGAGGCGTGGCTCCAGGCGTTGCCGGAGGCGGAGCTGCCGCTGCGTGGGCACCTGGTGGCCGACCTAGAAATGCTGTCGAGCAAGGTGGATGGCGAGCGGCTTTGCGCCGAAATCGAAGTGCTGACGGTGGAGGAACGCTGATCCTCAGGCGCTGGTGGCCCAGCGTCGCAGGGAGGCGAGCGTCGCCTGCAGCGTCTCGTCCCCGGCACTGCCGCGCGCGAGCTGGGGCGCGCCCTCCCCGCGTTCGCGCCGCGCCAGCCCGCGCTCGAGCCGGACCAGCAATGCGCGGGTCGAGCTTTCCTCGACCGGGGGCTCCGGTTCGGGCTCGGGCGGGGCGGCGAAACCGGCGCGGATCTGGCGGGTCAGCAGCACCGCATCGGCACCCTCGCCAGATGCCGCATCGATGTGGAACAGCGGCCGGGGCGGCTCGACCGGCACCGGGATGGCGTCCGGGTCGAAGGCAGCGAGTGGGAGGTCGAGGTCTTCCGGCAGCGCCTGCTCGATGGGCTCGGCCGGAAGCGCCGCGACCGTGCTCGCCGCCGTCACCTCCAGAAAGGGCGTGCCCAGGTCGCGCATCGCGAGCACGGGCGCGCGGGCCGGGGCGTCCGGATGCGCATCGCCGCGGCGCAGGACCGGAATGGCCGCGATCTCCCGCGGCGCGGCGCGTCTTGGATGGCGGATCGTCGGCAGCCTCATCACCAGGGGCAGCTTGCCGAATGCGATCCGGCCCAGCCCCCACATCAGTCCCGCAGCGACGCCGCCCAGGAACAGCATCAGCGCGAGCCGCGCCGTCACTCCCAGCGGCGGCGCAGCGGCGGCGAGAACGTCCGGCAGCCCGCTTGCCCCGACCTGCCGCTCCAGGAACGCGGTGGGCAGCAGCAGCACGATCAGCGCGACGACGCCCCCGCCGAGAACGGCGGCAGCGGTGGCGGCGGGCAGGCTCAAGCGTCGGGGAGCGACTGTGGCGTCCATGGTGCGTCCGTTGCGAAGCCTCTGACAAGCGCGTGGTATACGGGTTCGTAGCGCGAAACATTTGACGACCAGTTACGCTCGCGCTCGACGAAAGCGCGGGCGCGGGTGCGCATCGCGTCCCACTCTCCCCGGTCTTCAAACAGCGCGGCCACCCGTTCGGCAAGCGCCTGCGGATCGTCGGCCGGGAACAGCGTGCCGGTATCGCCGTCCCGGATCAACTCGCGGTGGCCGCCGACATCGGAAGCCGCCACCAGCCGGCGCTGCGCCATCGCTTCCAGCGGCTTGAGCGGCGTGACGAGGTCGGTCAGCCGCATGTGCTTGCGCGGATAGACCAGCACGTCGACCAGGCCATAGTAGCGCTCCACCGCCTCGTGTGGGACCCGCCCGACGAAGCGGATCGCGTCCGACGCCGGCGACGCCGCGGCCTGGGCGCGCAGGGCAGCCTCCATCGGGCCGCCGCCCACCAGCAGCAGCTTCAATCGCGGGCGCCTGGCCACCAGCGCCGGCATCGCCGCGATCAGATCGTCCAGCCCTTCATAGTCGTAGAAGCTGCCGATGAAGCCGATCGTCTCCCCCTCCAACCCCAGTTCGCGGGCGAGCGCCGCGTCCGGCGGCGGCGGGTCGCCGAACAGCGTCATGTCCACGCCGTTGGGGGACACGAAGATGCGGGCGGGATCGATGCCGCGCGTGACGAGGTCGCGCTGAAGCCCCTCGCAGATCACCGCGACCGCGTTCGCCCGGCGGACGAGCCAGGTTTCGAGGCGGCGGATCGCCCGGTAGCGGAACGATCCCTCCCGCCCGGTACCGTTGCCGACCGCGGCGTCTTCCCAGAAGGCGCGGATCTCATAGACGAGCGGCAGCTTGCGGCGGCGGGCCACGAGCAGCGCGGCCAGGCCGTCGAGCACCGGCGAATGGGCGTGCAGCACGTCGGGCTTGAACCGCTCGACCGCCTGCTCGACGCGGCGGGCGAGTGCCGCCACCTCGCGCAGTTCGCCCAGGGGCGCACGGGCGGGTTTGGACGGATCGGTGCGGAAGAAGTGCAGCCCGTCGACGTCCTCCTCTTGGGCGGCGTGGCTGCCCTGCCGCCCCCCCGTCACCCCGGCCACGGTCCAGCCGCGCGCGATCTGCGCCTTCAGGATCGCGCGCGTGCGAAAGGTATAGCCGCTGTGCAGCGGCAGACTATGATCAAGGACGTGCAGGATCCGCATGGCTGGTGTCCTGCCTCTAAAGCATTTAACGCTGCGTCAACCGTGCTTGTGCAGTCGCTGGGCGGCGAGAGGTAAGAAAGCGGGACGATGATCGACAATTTCTCGCTTGGTCTCTCGCACGGGTTGATGCTGCTGGCGGCGTGGCTGCTGCTGCGGCGGCCGGACCTGGACCGGGAAACAAACGCCGATACCGAACGGGCCAAGCCGCGGCGCAGGAACCGCTTCGGTGCGTGATCTTGCCTTTGTCGGCTTCCTGGCAGCGCTGTTCGCCTTTGGCTTCCGCCGGCCGTTCCTGTTCGTGCTGGCCTATGCCTATATCGACATCGTCTCGCCGCAGCGGCTGACCTATCTGCTGCTGAATTCGGTGCCGATCTCCGCGATCGCCGCCGCCTTTGCGGTCGGCGGATGGCTGCTTGCCGATGACAAGCGCGGGCTGCGGATCGCTCCTCGGCAGGTGCTGCTGATGATGCTGATCGGCTGGTGCTGGTACACGACGGCGCACGCCGACTTCCCGATGGAGGCGCGGTACAAGTGGGATTGGGTATGGAAGGCGATGGCGTTCGCCATCTTCCTGCCGCTGACCCTGCGCACGCGCCTGAGGATCGAGGCGTTGCTGCTGTTCATGCTCCTGTCGGCAGCCTCGATCATCGTGGTGGGCGCCATCAAGACGCTGGTGACCGGCGGCGGCTATGGCGAGCTGAACCTCATGGTCTCCAACAATTCGGGTCTGTACGAGAGCAGCACCATTTCCACCGTTGCGATTGCGACCATTCCGATCATCCTGTGGTTCACGCGGCATGGGACGATCTTTCCGCCGGACTGGCGGGTGCGGACCTATTGCTATGCGCTGAGCTTCGCATGCCTGCTGATCCCGGTCGGCACCTCGGCACGGACGGGCCTGCTGTGCGTTGGGCTGCTCGCGGTGCTGATGCTGCGCGAAGTGAAGCGGCGGGTGCTCTACCTGTCGATGCTGGGGGCGGCAGCGCTGGTGGCAGTGCCGCTGCTTCCCTCCACCTTCACGGAGCGCATGGAGACGATCCGCAGCTATCAGGCCGACACGTCCGCCTCGACCCGGCTGGCGGTTTGGCAGTGGACGCTCGACTATGTGCGGGATCACCCGATGGGCGGCGGGTTCGACGCCTATCGCCAGAACCGCATCCGCTACGACACGGTCGCCACGGTTGGCGACCGCAACAACGCGACGGTGGAGCGCGCGCTCGAGGTCGACCAGGCGCGCGCCTACCACAGCGCCTATTTCGAGATGCTGGGCGAGCAGGGCTATTTCGGGCTGGCACTGTGGCTGGCGATCCACCTGGGCGGGCTGTTCCGGATGGAGCTGCTGCGCCGCCGCTATTCGCAGGCGCCGCCGGAGCTTGCCTGGGCCTCCCCGCTCGCGACGGCGCTGCAGCACGCGCACCTCATCTACCTGCTGGGCGCAGCGTTCGTGGCGATCGCCTTCAATCCCTTCGTCTTCATGCTGCTGGGCGCGCAGATGGGGCTCGACGGCTATCTCGCGCGCAAGCGTGCGGAGAGCCAGTGGCGTCCGATACGGCAGGCGCGACCGAGGCCCGGCGCGGCGCCACTCCAGCCGGCGGAGGGATAGGGAAGCGATGGGGGGACTGTTTCTCGCTCGTACGGACAGCGGCCCCTCCTGCGAGCAGGCGTTCGCGGCGGCGCAGGCGCAGGGGGCACGGGCCGGGCTGGCCGCCCCGACAAGGCACAGCTTTCCCGGCTGGTCCCTGCTGCATTTCGAGCCGCCGAGCGGCGGTGCCGGAGGCTTGCTGGTCGCGGGCGACGACCTGGTAGCGGTGGCGGGGACGCTGGTGTTCGACGGTCGTCTCGGCGCGCCGGCACTTGCCGCGTTGCTGCGCGAGACGGAGCTGCCGGCGCTGGACTGGTCACGCATCGGCGGCGAGTTCGTGGCGCTGGTACGCAAGAACGGCCGCGCCTTCCTATTCGGCGACTATTTCGCGGCGTTCCAGCTGTTCCACGACCCGGACCAGCGCATCTTCTCGACCTCGCTGCTCGCCGCCTTGCAGGCGCTGCCGAGCGTCCGCTTCGATGCGCAGGGGGTGTACGAACAGGCGTTCAACGTGGTGCCGATCGGCGACGACACGGTGTTTGCCGAATTGAAGACGCTGGGTCCGAAATGGGTGCTGGAGCTCACCCGCGACGGGGTGACCCGCC
Organism: Sphingomonas sp. ACRSK; assembly: GCF_022346685.1. Taxonomy (NCBI): domain Bacteria; kingdom Pseudomonadati; phylum Pseudomonadota; class Alphaproteobacteria; order Sphingomonadales; family Sphingomonadaceae; genus Sphingomonas; species Sphingomonas sp. ACRSK. The sequence continues at coordinate 51,652 of NZ_JAKRNR010000021.1, forward strand.
ACGCGACCGCGAAGCCGCTGCCCGACGCGCCAAGCCGGACGCCCCTTCCCGATCGCGTCGCCGAGCATGCGGAACGACTGCGCGCGACCGTGACACCCTATGTGGATGCGTACGGCGACCGCATTCACTGCCCGCTTTCCGGCGGGATCGATTCACGGCTGCTGTTCGCGGGACTGCGCGCGGCCGGCAGCACGCCATCGGTCTATGTCTATGGGCCGGAGGGTAGCGCGGACGTTCGGATCGCGCAGGCAATCGGCCGGGCGGAGGGGTTCGCAGTCGACTGGATCGACAAGTCGGCCGCGCCGATGACACCTGAGGGGTTCCCGGCGCAGGTGGAGGCGAACTTCCACCAGTTCGACGGGCTGCCGACCTATGGCAACATCTTCGACAACGGCGGCCATGCCGCAGCCCAGCTGCGTCGGCACGCGAACGGCGGCCTCGCCGCCTCGGGCGGATGTGGGGAGGTCTATCGCGACTTCTTCCTGCTGCCCGATCGGAAGCTGACCGCGAACACCATCGCCCGCAGTTTCTTCGCCCGCTTCACGCCCGGAGACGCGACACCGGGGTTCGAAGGGCGGGCGTTCCTGGACCGCATCGCGGACAAGATCGCCGATACCCTGGACCTGCCGGACGCGCGGACCAGCATGTCGCGCACCCATGCCGAGCAGACCTATCCGCGCGTGCGCTGCCGGGCGCTGTTCGGCCGTGAGATCAGCCTGGAGGCGCAGCACGGCGCCTATCTGATGCCGTTCCTGGACCATCAGCTGGTGTCGGCCGCGCTGACGCTGCCCATGGCCGCGAAGCACGCGGGTGCGTTCGAGGCGCGGCTGCTGGCGGCGATCGACCCGGTGCTCGCCGGCTACGCTTCCGCCTACGGCCATGACTTCGCCGGGCCGCCGAGCCTGCGCCACCGGTTCGACGAATGGTCCTCGCGCATCCGGCCGGCTTGGGTGCGCCAGCACAGCTATGCGGTCCAGCGCCGGCTGCGACCCATGGGCGACGAGCATGGCGGGCTGCTGTCGCCCGACTATATGCACCGGGTGATCGACCCCGCGTTCCCGGCAATGCGGCGCTACTTCGACATGGAGCGGATCACCGACTCCGGCCTGTGGCGGCGGATCGCGTGCCTGGAGTATCTTGCCGGCTGGCTGGGGTCGCGGCTGGCGACGTGATCGCTAGCGATCGGCGTAGGGCGCGATCCGCTCCGCAAGCTGGTTGTTGCGCAGCGTCACGCGGTCACCGGACCAATTTCCCACGAAGGTGGTCTTCCAGCGGAACGCGGGCGTGAGCCAGGCGCGGTTGTTCTCGATCACCAGCCCCGTCGAGGGGTTCTCCGCCCCTTCGGGCGCGACGGTGATCATGGTCGAATAGTTGTCCTTGTTCGGACCCACCTCGAAGCTATTGCCCGCGATGCGCCCGGTCGCGCCGTTGGACAGGTCGATCATGTAGTTGGTCCCCTGTCCCGCGCTGTCATCGAAGCTGTTGTCGACGATCGTCACGCGCGGGGCCCGGCTCTTGAGATAATGTCCGCCGGTGCCGCGTTCGAACCGGGAACGCGTGACCGTCAGCGCGCCATATCCGCCCACATAGATGCCGTGCGCACCATTGCCGGTCGGGTCCTTGCCCAAGCCAGCGAAGGTCGAGCGATCCACGGTGATCGTGGCGGTCGGGTCGCTTGCGGACAGGATGCCGGACTGGTTGTCGATGAAGCGGGTGTTCGCCACGGCGAGGTCGCCCTTCTCGATGCGGATGCCCGCGCCGTTGCCGTCGGCCACCTGGAGATGGGTGAAGACCAGCCCGTCGACCCGTGCGCCTGCGCCGCGCAGCACCAGGGCCGCCTTGTCCTCGCACGTGACCCGCTCGAACACGCTCCTGCCGAGTTCGGCGGCAACATAGGCGATCCGCCCCTGTTCCTGCACCGCGCATTGGCGATAGGTGCCCGGCGCGATCCGGATGGTGCCCGTGCCGGCGCCGATCGCGCCCATCGCATCCTGGAGGCGCGCGTAGCTGCGGCCAGTCTCCGCAACCGTGAACGGGCCGCTGGACTGGGCCGCGAGCGGGCCGCTGGCGGCCCCGACCAAGAGGGGCAGGACAGCGGTGATGACGGCGGACAGGCGCATGGGCGATCCTCGAGCTGGAGCGGCCCCGCGCCGCCAGCACCGTCATAGCAGAAACGGGCGGCCGGGCGAGCCGGCCGCCCGCAACGCTCAATCGTCGCCGGAGCCTGCCTCCGCGTCCACGTCGTCGTCCTCCTCTTCGCCGAGGTCGTTCTCCAGCGCCTCGATCAGAGCGCGGTTGAACGCGGGAATGTCGTCGGGCTTGCGGCTGGTGATGAGGTTTTCGTCGACGACCACCTGTTCATCGACCACGTCGGCGCCGGCGTTTTCCAGGTCGGTGCGGACCGAAGGTCAGCTGGTGACGCGGCGGCCGTCGACCACGTCCGCCTCCACCAGCAGCCAGGGCGCGTGGCAGATCGCAGCCACAATCTTGCCCTCGTCCATGAACTCGCCGACGATCTCGACGGCGCGGTCCTGCATCCGCATCTTGTCCGGATTGGCGACGCCGCCCGGCAGGAGCAGCGCGTCGTAATCGTCGACGTCCACGTCCTCCAGCTTGAGTTCGGGCGTGATCGTCTTTCCCTTCTCGGTGTCGTGCACCATCCCCTGGATGGCATCGGTCTTGATCGAGGCCAGGGTGACGGTCGCACCCGCGTCGAGCAGTGCCTGCCGCGGCTCGAACAGCTCGGATTCCTCGAACCCGTCGGCCGCCAGGATCAGCACGCGCGCATCGCCAAGGTCTGCCATTGGAATTCTCCTATCCTGTTGGGAACGCGAAGGTCGAACAAGCCGCACTCCCCGCGGTTCCGGAACGAAGCGACGAGCGGCGCATTGGGAGCGACAATCGAGAGGATCCAATGACAGGCGGGGAAATCCAGTTCATCGACCACGCGCAGCCGGGCATCACCCGCCGCAAGATGCGTCACGGATGGGGGTATTTCGGGACGGACGGAACCCGCATCACCGATCGTGACGAGATCGACCGGCTGAACGCGATCGGCCTGCCCCCCGCCTATCGCGACGCCTGGTTCTCGCCCGACCCGTTCGGCCACATCCAGGCGATCGGCTGGGACGAGCGGGGCCGCAAGCAGTATCGCTACCACACCGCCTTTCGCGAAGCGCGCGAGGCGGAAAAGTACGACCGCTGCGCCCAGTTCGGCCATTTGCTGCCCAAGCTTCGCGCCAAGGTCGAAGCGGACCTTCGCCACCGCACGTTGGACAAGGATCGCGCGGTCGCGGCGGTCGTCCGGCTGCTCGACCTGGGCCGCGTACGCGTCGGCAACGAGGGCTATGCGAAGGAGAACAAGAGCTTCGGGGCGACCACCCTGCGCAAGCGGCACGCGACGCTGAAAGGCGATCGGCTGAAGCTGCAATACCGTGCCAAGTCGGGCAAGATGCGCACGCTGACCGTCACCGACGGCTCGCTGATCCGCTTCGTGAAGCGGTGCCAGGACCTGCCGGGGCAGCACCTGTTCCGCTGGGTGGACGCCGCGGGGGAGACGCATCCCGTCACCTCCACCGACGTCAACTGCTACATCCGCGAGGCGATGGGCGCCGACTACACCGCCAAGCATTTCCGCACCTGGGGCGCGAGCGTCCTGGCGTTCGAGGCACTGGCGACGGCACCGCACGACATCAGCCTCAAGACGATGCTCGAACCGGTGGTGGAGGCGCTCGGCAACACGCCGGCGATCGCCCGCAAATCCTATGTCCACCCGCGTCTAATCGAGTTGGTGAAACACGGCCAGACCGAGTTTCGGGAAACGCTGCGGCTGCCGCGGGCGAAACGCTATCTGAGCCGCTTCGAACGCGGCCTGATCGCTTTCCTCGAGGCGGAAGTCGAAGAGGAGATCCTGGCGGAGGCGACGGAGCGCAAGGCCGCCTGATCCTCCCGGCCGCACGGCACATCATGCGGCCTTCGTCATTCTTCATCCCTTCCGGTGGCGACGTGCGCGCGCGGGGGTTGCCTTGTGCGGAGTGCTTGGCCAGCATGGCGGGTCCGGCGCGGGGGCGCCGGCTGAGGGGGGGAATGATGATCAAGGGACGTTGGGCAGCCGGTCGAGCCGCGACCGGTGCGGGCCTGCTGGCACTCGCGAGCGCGGCGCTGGCGGCGGGAGGACAGCCGCTACCGCTGGCCGGCTCGGCGACGCAGGCTGAGACGAAGGTCGCCGCCAAGCGCGCGCCGAGGCCGATCGAGGATTTCGCCGCCCTGCCGATGCTGCAATCGCCCGAGCTCTCGCCGAACGGCAAGACCTATGCCGCGCGCGTGGCGCTCAACGGCACGCTGTACCTCGCCATCATCCCCGTCGACGGCGCGCCCCCGCGGTACGCGGGCCTGGGCGAGGCAGACCTGAACTGGTGGCGCTGGGTCAATGACGACTGGCTGGTGATCGGCATCGGTCGGACCAGTCCGGTGGGAGACGAGGACTGGTACGTCACCCGCGCGGTGGCGGTGGGCGCCGATGGCCAGAAGGTGCAGGTCCTGGCGAAGGACAGCGCGGCGCAGAACGGCGACGACATCCTCTGGGCTGCCAACGACGGTACGGCTCGGGTGCTGCTGGGCTACCAGACGTCCATCTACAGCAACGATCCCGGCTTTTGGCCGCGGGTCGACCTGTTCGACCTCGCCACGGGCAAGCGCACCCGCGTCATGGAGGGCCAGCCCGGCGTGATGGCCTGGTACGCTGACGGCAAGGGCGCGGTGCGCATGGGCATCGGCCAATCGGATGACGGGCGCCGCCGGCGGCTGCTGTACCGCGCGGGTGACCGGGGGCGCTTCCGGACGGTCGACCGCGACGACGACGGCTCCCTGACGGTCCCGGCGCTGTTCCTGGGCGACACCGGCAAGGCGGTGACGATCGCCGACGACGAAAAGGGGTTCAGCGCGCTCTACGAGCTGGACCTGGAGACGATGACCCGCGGCAAGCAGCTGATGGCGACCGAGGGCTTCGACCTGGGTGGTGTGATCTCCGACAGCGGCGACTCGAGAGTGCTGGGCGTCGGCATCCGCACAGACCGGCCGCAGCAGCACTGGATGGATCCGGAGATCGCCAAGCTGGCCAAGCAGCTGGGAGACCGGATCCGCGGCGCGCAGGTCCGGCTGGTCTCTTTCAGCCGCGACCAGTCGCGCGTGATCCTGCTGGCGAGCGGGTCCGACTCCCCGGGCGCCTATTTCCTCTATGACAAGGCGACGGACACACTCACCGACCTGGGCTTTACCAATCCGAAGATCGGGATGAAGCGGCTGCATCCGGTTCGCACGATCCGCTACAAGGCGCGCGACGGCCTCGAGATCGCGGCGGTGCTCACGACGCCCAAGGGCACGGACCGCGACCTGCCGCTCATCGTACTGCCCCATGGCGGCCCCTTCGCACGCGACACCGAGGAATGGGACTGGTGGACGCAGTTCCTCGCCGATCGCGGCTATGCGGTGATCCAGCCCAACTACCGCGGCTCGTCCGGCTACGGCACGCCGTTCACCGAAAAGGGCGAAGGCCAATGGGGCCTGGCGATGCAGGACGACCTGAACGATGCGGTGTCCGCGCTCGCCAAGCAGGGAATCGCCGATCCGAAGCGGGTGTGCATGGTGGGCGCCTCCTATGGCGGCTACGCGGCCTTACGCGCCGCCGAGCGCGATCCGACGCTCTATCGCTGTGCCGTTTCCTTCGCCGGCGTCTCCGATCTCAATGCGATGCGCCGCTACGACAGCCGCTTCCTCTATTCGGGCGCACGGCGCGATTGGCTGAAGCGGCAGGCGCCGGACCTGGCGGCGGTATCGCCGATTAACAATCCGGCGGGGTTCGGCACGCCGCTGCTGGTGGTACACGGGGTCAAGGACCGGGTGGTGCCGGTGCGGCAGTCGCGGACCCTGGTTCAGCGGCTGAAGCGCGCGGGCAAGCCTGTGGACTATATCGAGCAGCCGCTCGCCGACCATCATTTCTCCCGCGAGCAGGACCGGCTGGAGTTCCTGAAGGCGCTGGAGAGTTTCCTGGCCAAGCATAACCCGGCGTGATGCGGAACGGCGTGGAAACCGCCGCGCCCCCGCTCGTTGTCCTCCCTGAGCCATTCAAGGAGGACAATGATGCCGGACAAGAGCCCGAAGGAAATCCGCGAGCAGATGTGGAAGGCGATGGCTGCCAGCCCCTATGTGATGCTGGGCACCACCACCGACCGCGAGCACTTCGAGCCGATGTACGCGGTGCTGGACGAGGACGCCGACAGCGAGTTCTGGTTCTACACCAAGAAGGACAATCGCGCAGCCGCGGGCGGCCCCGCGACCGTCCAGTTCGTGTCCAAGAACCACGACCTCTATGCGTCGCTGCGCGGTACGTTGACGACCGAGAGCGACCCGGCCGTGATCGATCGCTATTGGAACAAGCAGGTCGAGGCCTGGTACGAAGGCGGCCGCCAGGATCCGAACCTACTGATGCTGCGCTTCGACCTGGCCGATGCCGAGATCTGGGAAACCGATCACAGCATCACCGGCAAGCTCAAGATGCTGACGGGCAACACCATCTATGACGAGGAAGCCGGAAGCCACACCCGGGTTACGCTCTAGCTTGCGCGCCCGGCGTTTCGTCGGGCCCTCGCTCGCCCACCGCGTGCGGGTGGAAGCGCACGCCGTGTGGCTGGCGGTGCGCGACCCCCGCACGCCCCTGCCCGCACGGCTGCTGGGGCTGGTGATCGCGGCCTATGCGCTGTCGCCAATCGACCTGGTGCCGGACTTCGTGCCGGTGCTGGGGCTGATCGACGACGCGCTGCTGATCCCTGCGGGTCTCTGGCTGATCGCGCGGATGGTGCCGGCGTCGCTGCTGGTCGAACACCGCGCCGCGGCAGAGGCGGCCTCTCGCCGCCCGGTCTCATGGGCCGGGCTGGCGATGGTGGTGATGCTGTGGGCGGTGCTCGCCTGGACGGCGTGGCACTGGGCCAGAACTGCCTGGGACTGAAAGCTCGCGGCGGCTTCAGCCGCCGTGCTGCGCGATCCAGCCCTCCAGCACCGGCGCGATGCGGTTGCGCCACTTCGAGCCGTGGAAAATGCCGTAATGGCCGACACCCTCGGCCAGATGATACTGCTTCATCTCCTCGGGAAGCGCCTTTGCGAGCGTGAGCGCCGCCCGCGTCTGCCCCAGACCGGAGATGTCGTCGCGTTCCCCCTCGATCGCCAACAGCGCGGTGTCGGTGATCGATGCCGGGTCCACCGGGCGGCCACGATGCGTCATCGTGCCGTTGGGCAGCGCGTGGGTCTGGAACACCAGCTCGATCGTCTGGAGGTAGAACTCCGCGGTCATGTCACAGACCGAGCGATACTCGTCGTAGAAATCCTTGGTCGCGGACGCGCTGTCGCCGTCGCCCTCGACCAGATGCTTGAACATCTCCCAGTGGGAAATCATGTGGTTGCCGAGGTTCATGCTCATGAAGCCGGCAAGCTGCAGAAAGCCCGGGTACACCCGGCGGCCGGCGCCCGGATAGGTCATCGGCACGGTCGCGATGACGTTCTGTTCGAACCAGGCGTGCGGACGCTCGGTCGCGAGCGTGTTGACCGCGGTCGGCGCTTCGCGCGTGTCGATCGGGCCGCCCATCATGCTGAGCGTATAGGGGCGGTTCGGGTGGCGATCGCGGTTCATCGCCGCGGTCGCGGCATAGGCGGGAACCGACGGCTGGCATACCGCCAGCACATGCGCGCGGGGATCCCCCTCGGCTCCGATCGCGGCCAGGAAATCGGTCAGGTAGTCGATATAGTCGTCGAGGTCGAAGCGGCCGTCCGACAGCGGCACCAGCTTCGCATCGCGCCAGTCGGTGATGTAGACGTCGGCCGAGACCAGCATCCGCCGCACCGTGTCGCGCAGCAACGTCGCGTAATGGCCCGACATCGGCGCCACGATCAGCAGCTTGGGCCCGCCGATCACGCCCTCCCGCACAAAATGCTTGAGCTGGCCGAAGGGCTTGCGCAGGACGATCTCTTCACGGACCGCGACTTCGCGGCCGTCGACCACCGTCTGGGTGATGCCGAACGCCGGCTTGCCGCGCGGGGCAGCCGCATGCGCGAAGACTTCCAAAGCAGACGCAAGCACCGGCCCGCCGCCGAAATAGGAGAACGGGTTCGCCGGGTTCTGGAGCAGGCCCGCGCCGAAGTTCGCCATGGCGCTGGCACCAGCCAGCATCGATCGTTGGAATTCGTAAGCGTCGTACAACATCAAGAAACCGTCCTTCGCCAGCGCGCCCGCGCAGGACGGCACTTTGTTCCCCGATATAAGCCACTTCGAGGCGGCGGCAATCATCGGGCGCTTGTCTACCAGAACGCACGCCGTCGCGCAGAGGTTTCGCCCGGCGGCGGTTCGCGCTAGTCGGGCGGCATGGCACTCCGTTCCTCGCAGCGCGCCGCATCGGCCGAACCGACCACGCGCATGTTGCCCGCCCTCAAGCTCGTGTGGAGCTTCACCATCCGCTACAAGCTGCAGCTTGCCGCGGCGCTGGTGTCGCTGCTGATCGCGGCGATGGCGACGCTGTGGATCCCGCGCACCTTCCAGAAGGTGGTCGACAACGGTTTTGCCGCGGGGGCCGATCCGTCGCAGATCGGCGGCTATTTCGAAGGGCTGCTGTTCGTCGTGGTTGCGCTGGCGTTCGCGACTGCGGGCCGCTTCTACTTCGTGTCGTGGCTGGGCGAGCGGACCGTCGCCGACATGCGCGCGGCGGTCCATCGCAACCTGCTGCGCATGCCGCCGCGCTGGTTCGAGGAGAACCGCCCGTCCGAGATCGCGTCGCGCCTGACCGCCGACACCGCCATCGTCGAGCAGATCGTCGGCACCACCGTCTCGACCGCGCTGCGCAACCTGCTGATCGGAATCGGCGGCGTGATCTACCTGTTCGCGCTGGCACCCAAGTTGGCCGCCTATCTCATCATCGGCATCCCGCTGGTCGTGACGCCGATCATCTGGATGGGCTCGCGGGTGCGCAAGCTGTCGCGCTCCAGCCAGGACCGGATCGCCGACATCGGCGCGATCGCATCCGAGACGCTGGGCGCGATGAAGATCGTGCAGGCGTTCGGGCAGGAGAAGCGCGAGGCGGAGCGCTTCCAGTCGGCAGTGGAGGCGGGCTTCGGCGTGGCACGCCGCCGTTTCGGCACCCGCGCGATCATGACGGCGATGGTAATTGGGCTGTTGTTCGGCGCGATCACGCTGATCCTGTGGGACGCGGTCAGCGACGTCGCCTCCGGGCGCACGACCGGGGGCGCGCTCACCGCCTTCGTCATCACCGCCGCGCTGGTGACTGGCTCGTTCGGCGCGCTGACGGAGGTCTATGGCGACCTGCTGCGTGCCTCGGGCGCCGCCGGCCGCCTCGCCGAGTTGCTCGGCCAGGAGCCCGAGATCCGTGCCCCGGCCGATCCGGTGGCGCTGCCGCAGCCGCCACAGGGCGCCCTGGCCTTCGCGAACGTCGCGTTCCGCTACCCCACCCGCCCGGACGTGGCGGCACTCACCGACTTCTCGCTCGAGGTCGCGCCCGGGGAGACGGTGGCGGTGGTGGGCCCGTCCGGTGCCGGCAAGTCGACGCTGTTCCAGCTACTCCAGCGCTTCTACGATCCGGCGAGCGGCACGGTGTCGGTCGACGGGGTGAACGTGCGCGATGCCGATCCGGCCGAAGTGCGGGCGCGCATCGCCATGGTGCCGCAGGAGACGGTGATCTTCGGTGCCTCGGCGCGCGACAATCTGCGCTACGGCCGCTGGGACGCGAGCGACGAGGCGATCTGGGCAGCGGCGGATGCCGCCAATGCGAGCGAGTTCCTCCGCGCGCTGCCGGAAGGGCTCGACACCTTCCTGGGCGAAGGCGGTGCGCGCCTGTCGGGTGGCCAGCGCCAGCGGATCGCGATCGCCCGCGCCCTGCTGCGCGACAGCCCGATCCTGCTGCTCGACGAGGCCACTTCCGCGCTCGATGCCGAGAGCGAACGTCTGGTGCAGGACGCGCTGGAGCATCTGATGACCGGCCGCACCACGCTGGTGATCGCCCACCGCCTCGCCACCGTGCGGGCGGCCGGCCGCATCATCGTGATGGACGAGGGCCGGATCGTCGAGAGCGGCACCCATGGCGAGCTGATCGCCCGCGGCGGCCTCTATGCGCGCCTTGCGGCCTTGCAGTTCAACCAGGCCGTCTGAAGGGCGCGAACCTTGGTCAGGTTTGTGCCCGCGAATAGTTCCTTGCCTCTTCCTTACGCCGCGACGGGACGAGGTTGTTGTGATGCGGACACGGGGACGGGCTGATCGGCGCCTGAACTGCGAATCTGGGGCCGACGCTTCGGCCAATAGACCGTACGCTGTCCCTGTGTCCGAAGCCTAGAACGGGGTAGTCACGCGAACGGTTGGCGTCGCTAGTCCGAAGCGGTCCGTCTCCACCTGTGGCGTTACGGTGGCAGAGCCGAGACGAAAGCGGCGCTGAGAATCTGCGCGGTCGACGGGACTCTCGGTGAAGCGGTCAGGATTCTCCCCGCCACGATTAGCGCAGACGACCACCTCACCCTCTGCAGCAGGATCTGGACAGTCCAGGCCGCGGGTTGCGACGCGCAGGTCAGGCGGGCCGGACGCAGGTGTCGCTGTCGCCTGAAGCAGAAGCAACGTTGGAAGCACCTCGGTTCCCCTCGCCGTGACGAACGCAAGTTCCGGGGCAATCACGGCGGCAGTATGACGTCGCTGTACGCGATATGTGTCGCGCGCTGTTATCGGGCGGTCAGGCCCTTCCCACAAGGAACACGGTGCATGTCGTAGCTCGCGAACGGCTGCTCGCCGCCCTTCGCGTCGCGCGCGATGATGGTCCATCCGAGCTGCTCGCCGGCCGGGCGCCACCGGTTGACGAATTCCGCGTCGGGATAGGGGTAGCTGATGTCGAAGCCGGCGGGCTGGACTGAGCCCGTGCCGGTCGCCGTCATGCTGCCGCCGAAGCTGTCGGACCAGAAGCCGATCACCTCGCCAGCCCCTTTGCCGCCGCCGAACACCAGATGCGCGGCATAGCGGTCCGAAGGATCGGCGACCGCGACGCTGCTCGCATCGAGCGCCATTATCGCGCCGAGCGCTACCGGGCGAGCCTCGACGGCGATGGTAACCGGCTTGCCCATCACCTCGCCCCTGCCCGTCCAGCAGCCCTCCAGCTGTCGCACTGCATCGGGTGCGCGCGCAGGCTCCTCGGCGGCGGCCGTCGGCGCCACCAGTACGGCCACGGCTACCAGCATCCGCTTCATCATTATCCCCCATGTCCCCGCCACCGGGTGTGGCGGGAAGCGGAGTCGCGGGCAAGAGGCTAGCGCTTGCGTCCCTGGTGGCGGATGTTGCCCGGGCGTCCGCGGCGCTTCAGCACCCTGGGCGGCCGACGACCCGGCTCTCGATCGCCCTGGCGGTTGTCGTCCGAGCCGCCGGCCGACCCCTTGCCGTCGACCAGCTCGAAGCGCAGCGCGCCGGACACCGGGTTCGCCTCCACCAGGCGGAGCGGCAGGCGCTGGCCGAGGGTGAATTCCTCACCGCTGTGGTCGCCGACCAGCCGCTGGCCCTTCTCGTCGTAGCGGAAATACTCGCGGCCGAGGTCGCGGGCCGGCACCAGCCCGTCGCCGCCGATGCCGTCCACCGTCGCGAAGAAGCCGAAGCTCTGCACGCCGGTGATGCGCGCGTCCATGACGCTGCCGACATGCTCGGACAGATAGGCGGCGACGTAGCGATCCACCGTTTCGCGCTCCGCCTCCATCGCGCGGCGTTCCAGCGCGCTGATGACTTCGCCAGTGCGCTCCATCGTCGCCATGTCCTCAGCGACGCCTCCGGGACCAAGGCCATAGGAGGTGACCAGGCCGCGGTGCACCACCAGGTCGGCATAACGGCGGATCGGCGAAGTGAAGTGCGCGTAGCTGCCAAGCGACAGGCCGAAGTGGCCGTGGTTCGCCGGCCCGTAATAAGCCTGGGTCTGCGAGCGCAGCACCTGCTCCATCACCTGGGGACGGAATGCCGCCTCCCCGACCTTGTCGAGGATGCGGTTGAAGGTGGCGGGCTTCACCACCTGCCCCAGCGCGAAAGGGATGTCGAACGTCTCAAGATAGTCCTTGAGCGCGACCAGCTTCTCGCGGCTCGGCGGCTCGTGAATGCGGTACATGACCGGCGCCTTCTTCGCCTCCAGCGCCTTGGCGGCGGCGACGTTGGCCGCGATCATATAGTCCTCGATCAGCTTGTGCGCGTCGAGCCGTTCGCGCGGGGCGACCGACAGGATGCGCCCCTTCTCGTCGAGCACGATCCGCCGCTCGGGCAGGTCGAGGTCGAGCGGCTCGCGGGCTTCGCGCGCCTTGTAGAGCGCGCGCCAGCAGTCCCAGAGCGGGCGCAGCGCGGTGTCGACCAGCTCCGGTGCCACCTTGTCACCGGTGCCGTCGATGGCAGCCTGAGCGTCCTCATAGGCGATGTTCGCCGCGACGCGGATCACCGCCCGGGTAAAGCGCCAGCCCTTGAGCTTGCCGTCCTTTGCGATCTGCAGGTGGCAGGCGAGCGCGGCGCGATCCACGCCCTCCTTCAACGAACACACGTCGGCCGACAGCGTCTCCGGCAGCATCGGCACGACGCGATCAGGGAAATAGACGCTGTTACCGCGCTTGCGCGCCTCGCGGTCGAGGGCACCGCCCGGGCGCACGTAGAAGCTCACGTCGGCGATCGCGACGATCGCCTTCCAGCCGTCCGGATTCGACGGATCGTCATCGGACGCGGCCCAGACGGCATCGTCATGGTCGCGCGCGTCGGCGGGGTCGATCGCGACGATCGGCAGGTCGCGCAGGTCCTCCCGGTCATCGCCCAGCGGCGCCTCGGCGATGCGCTCCGCCTCCTCGATCACCTCGGCACCGAACACGTCGGGGATCGAGTGCTTGTGGATCGCGATCAGCGAGAAGCTGCGCGCCTCGAAAGGATCGCCCAGCCGCTGGGTCACGCGCGCGGTGATCCGCGGCGGACGCCCCGCCTTTTCGGCGAGAACCAGGTCGCCCGGACTTGCGCCCCCGGCATCCGAGACCATGAAGTCGCGGCGCTCTTTCTTTTCCACGCCCTGGAGCCACAGCTTGCCGCCCTCTTCGTGAAGGACACCCAGCATCAGTTCCTCGCCGCGCGCGAGCGTCTTCATCGGATGCGCGATCCAGCCGGAGCCCGCCTCCTCGGTACGCGCGAGCACGCGGTCGCCGACGCCGAGCGCCGACCGCTTGCCCTTCTCCCGGATGCGCAGCCGCGGCGGGGGCGTCTCCGCCTCCCAGCGCTCGGGCACGGCCCAGACGCTGCCGCCGTCGTCGACATCGGCCACGCGCAGCACCGTGACCTTCGGAAGCCCGCCCATCTTGTGGAAGGCACGACCGGGGGCGCTGTCGATCAGCCCCTCGTCGGCCATGTCCTTCAGAAGCGCCTTTAGCGTGATCTTCTGCTGGGCCGAAAGGCCGAAGGCGCGCGCGATCTCGCGCTTGCCGGCCGGCGTGTCCGACGTGGTGATGAAATCGAGGATCTGCTCGCGCGTCGGAAGGCCGGGGGCGATTTGTTTCTTTGCCATGTCGGGCAAAGATAGGCGTCCGGGGCCGCGAGGCCAATGGACTGCGTGACCGTCGCTGAACTTACCGCCCGTTAACTCCTGGGCACCTAGCCTGCTCGCGAAGCGGGGGCTTCAGAAGAGGTGCGTAGATGCCCACCAGTCAAATGATCGTCGTGTTCATCGTTCTGGTCGTCGCGGCGGCCTTTCTGTTCCTGTGGCGCCGCCGCGACACCGGTCACACCTCGGACGACCATCGCTGAGGGCATGGAGCGGGAGGCTCCCGCTCCGTGTGGCCGCTACCCTGTCGTGCTCCCGCGCAGGCCTGAACACGCCTTGGGTGAGGGGACGTCCTCCTCACCTTTGATCGCTCAATAGGCGCGGCCGATCAGGATACGCTCGACCGAAGGACGCCCCGTGAAGACGCACGGACCTTCGTCATGGCCGGTCTGCGCCGTGGGGGCGTTGCGGATGGTGAGCTTCAGCGCCTTTAGCCGTTCGACCACCTGATCGAGCTCGGCGCCGGTGGGGCGCACCCAGCGCACGTCCACCCAGCCCGGGTTCACGACGCCTTCCGCAAAATGCGCTTCGACGCCGGCCCAGTCGTCCACCGGCGTGATGCGGGAACGCAGCTTCTCGATCGACTGGTCGTGCAGGGCGGTCTGGATCGCCTCCAGCGTTGCGCCGACGTCGCCGACGAAGCCGTCGCGCGGCAGGATCGCGCTGTCGAGCTTGCCGTCCTCGCGGTACAGCCGGTCGCGGCGCAGCACCGAGACGTTGCCACCCGCCGCATCGCGCGGGCCGACCTCGACGATGATCGGCGCGCCCTTCTTCACCCAGCCCCAGCGCTTGTTCGCGGCCTTGACGGGCTTCAGGTCGAGCAGCGCGCGCACCGGCTCGCCGAGCGCACTCTGGCCGGCAAGCGCCGCCTGGAGCTCGCGGCAATAGGCGACGACCTCCTCGTCCTCCGGCTTGTCGCGCAGCATCGGCACGATCACAACCTGCCACGGCGCGATCTTGGGCGGCACGCGCAGGCCGTCGTCGTCGCCGTGCACCATGATGACGCCGCCGATCATGCGCGTCGACACGCCCCAGCTGGTGGTGTTCGCCAGCTCCAGCTCGCCGCTTGCGTTCTGGAAGCGGATGTTCTGCGCCTTGGCGAAGTTGGTGCCCAGGAAGTGCGAGGTGCCGGCCTGCAGCGCCTTGCCGTCCTGCATCATCGCCTCGATGCTGTAGGTGGCGACCGCGCCGGGGAAGCGCTCGTTCTCCGGCTTCTCGCCCGCGATCACATGGACGGCAAGGCAGTCCTCGGAAAAGCGACGATAGAGCTCCAGGATCTTGAGCGTCTCCTCGCGTGCTTCGTCCGCCGTGGCGTGGGCGGTATGCCCCTCCTGCCACAGGAACTCGCTGGTGCGCAGGAACATGCGGGTGCGCATTTCCCAGCGCACGACGTTCGCCCACTGGTTGATGAGCACCGGCAGGTCGCGCCAGGACTGCACCCATCGCGAGAAGGCGGTGCCGATCACCGTCTCCGACGTCGGCCGCACGACCAGCGGCTCTTCGAGCTTCGCTTCCGGGTCCGGCACCAGCCCGCCCTTGCCGTCCGCCACCAGGCGGTGGTGGGTGACGACTGCCATCTCCTTGGCGAAGCCCTCGACGTGCTCGGCTTCCTTCTCGAAGTAGCTCAGCGGGATGAACAGCGGGAAGTAGCAGTTCTCGTGGCCCGTCGCCTTGATCTGGTCGTCGAGCAGCCGCTGGATGCGTTCCCAGATACCGTAACCCCAGGGCCGGATGACCATGCAGCCGCGGACGCCGGATTCCTCGGCGAGATCGGCCTCGGTGATGACGGACTGGTACCAGGCCGCGAAGTCGGCCTCACGGGTGACGGGGAGCGCGTGTTTCATGGAAAGCGCCGATAGCGCCGTCCGAGCGCCGCGTCATCTACCCACGCGCAATCCGCGGCACCGGATCTGGTTCTTTCGCGCGTCCCGGGTCTTCGACCCACAACTCCGATTTACTTGGCCGGATGCAACGACGGGAAAGAAGAGGAAACCGCACCTCCTGTAGGCTGACCCGGTTTGGGGCAGTTCGTCAATGCTCTACTGGCGGTTTTTCTTGTTGGTACATGTTGCCAACTGATCCGATTACGATAATGTTAACTATAGACAATGAATCGGGGGATCGGATGTCGCTTGTCCGTCGTCAGAACATTCGGCACAACTCGCGGCGTAGATTAGCGGAGTGCGGACCTCGTCAGGGGGTTGATGTTAGGCGGCGAACTTGCGGTGCTGCAAGCGCCGATGTTCGATGGTCT